>DASRYP010000508.1:0-7310 GCA_035687165.1 Actinoplanes sp.
CGAACTCCTGCCAGTACAGGCAGACGGTGACCGGCCCGGTCTCGGTGTCGCGGATCTCGCCGATCAGGCCGTCGTGGTCGCCCACGATGTGCTGACCTTCCCAGCCGTGGAACGGGTACCAGATGGTGCCCGCACGCCGCACGGACGCGTCAGCCGGTTCGGGTTCCATCGCCAGCAGGTACGCCCAGGGGGCACCCACCACGTACACGTCGCGGCGGCCCAGCGACCATGCCCGGCGGCGGACCCGCTCCGACCAGACGAACTTCGCCACACCCGGCACGTACTCATGATCGGGGGCCATGCCGTCGCCGATGTTCCAGCCGTGCTGCAGGTAGCCGTGCAGGCGCGGCGGCTCGGTGTCGTCGAGGCCGCAGTAGCGCGCCAGCACGTGGCTGTGGCCGTAGTAGTGGTTCGCGTGGTGCACGCCGAATTTCATACCGGGCAGGCGTCCGCGAGGCGAACGCGCCGTGTCGTCAAGATGTCATCTGGCGTGCTGGTGCTGTCCCCCTCGCCCGGAGGGTGCTATCTTGAGCCCAGTCGCATCCCGGCTGCAGGAACCAGTCTTGGTAACCCCCGGGAGTACTACCAGCCGAGTTCGACCCGGCCAGCCTTTCCTTCCTTCGCCGTTCGCGGCGTTCATTTCCCTTCCCGTACGGCGTCGTGCCGGCACCGGGTTGCAAGGAGTACCCCCATGACTGAGAACCGAGGCCGCGCCCCCGTGCCGGCCCCCGAGGAAATCACCGTCGACGCCCTGCTCGACATCGTCGACGACCGCGCCTGGCTGCGCCTGCACGGTTACGCCCCCGGCCCGGACGACATCCCCGTCGCCCTGCCCGAGATCCGGCGGCTCGGCCTGCGCCGCGGCGATCGCGTGACGGGTGTCGCCCGGGTCACCGGCCGCAAGCCCGCGACCCTGCAACTCGACCGGCCGATCGGCCGGCGCCCCGACTTCTACCAGCTCACGGCGCTCTACCCGCAGGAGCGGCTGCGCCTGGAGACCGAGCCGGAGTTGCTCACCACCCGCGTCATCGACCTGGCCATGCCGATCGGCAAGGGTCAGCGGGCGCTGATCGTGGCCCCGCCCAAGGCCGGCAAGACCACGGTCCTCAAGCAGATCGCCAACGCGATCGCCCACAACAACCCTGAGGTCCACCTCTTCGTCGTGCTCGTCGACGAACGGCCCGAGGAGGTCACCGACTTCACCCGCACGGTCAAGGCCGAGGTCGTGGCAGCCACGTTCGACCGGCCGCCGCAGGAGCACGCCGCCGTCGCCGAACTCGCCATCGAGCGGGCCAAACGCCTGGTCGAGCAGGGCGAGGACGTGGTCGTCCTGCTCGACTCGATCACCCGCCTGGGTCGCGCCTACAACCTGATGGCGACGGGCCGGGGACGTACGCTCTCGGGCGGTCTCGACTCGACGGCGCTCTACCCGCCGAAGCGCTTCCTCGGCGCTGCCCGCAACATCGAGGGCGGTGGCTCGCTGACCATCATCGCGACGGCGCTGGTCGAGAACGGCTCGGCGATGGACACCCTGATCTTCGAGGAGTTCAAGAGCACCGGCAACGCCGAACTGAAGCTGGACCGTTCGCTCGCGGAGGCCCGCGTCTTCCCGGCGATCGACCTCTCCACCACCGGCACCCGCCACGACGAGACCCTGCTCTCCCCCGCCGAGATGGCCATCGTCGCGCAGGTCCGGCGAGCCCTGGGCGGCTCGGATCGCGGCGACGCCATGCGCCGCCTCCTGGAGCAACTACGCGGCACCACCTCCAACACCGACTTCCTGCGCCGGGTAGCGCACTCCCTGGCCGCCTGAGGAGTCGGTGGCGCTGTCCGACTGATCCGGGGCGGTGAGCGCCATCACCGCTGATCAGGCCATCCGCGCCTACTCTCGAGAAATGACGACGGACATCACCAGCCGCGTCGCACCGGCCGACCGCGCCGCGGCAGGGCGTGCCGCCCGTAAACGCGTGCCGCCCGCCGAGCAAGGCGGATTCACGCCCGCGAGTGGCCGGGCCGACCCGGTCGCCCTGATCACTGCGCAGGACGAGGACCGCCTGCCCGATCTGGTGCCGATCCGGCACGGGCGGATGGTGGCTTCGCCGTTCGCGTTCTACCGCGGCGGCGCCGTGGTCATGGCAGCCGACCTCGCCTCCGCCCCCTCGTCGGGCCTGACCGCCCAGCTCTGCGGTGACGCGCACCTGAGCAATTTCGGCATGTTCGCGTCACCCGAGCGCCGACTGGTCTTCGACGTCAACGACTTCGACGAGACCGCCGCCGGGCCGTGGGAGTGGGACCTCAAGCGGTTGCTGGCCAGCCTGACCCTCGCCGGGCGGGGGAACGGCTTCAAACACAAGGACTGTTCGGGCATCGTCCTCACCGCGGCGCTCGCCTACCGCGAGGCGATGACCAGCTTCGCGGGCATGGGCGAGCTGGACGTCTGGTATGCCCACGCGGACGTCGACGACCTGGCCACCCAGCTCGGCAAGGCGCAGCGCAAGCTGCTTGACGCCGCCGGGGCGAAGGCCCGCACCCGGGACAGCCTGCAGGCGAGCCGGAAACTGACCGCCGTGGTGGACGGCCGCCTGCGCATCGTGGCCGACCCACCCCTGCTCATCCCCGTGCGAGACCTGCTGCCCGAGGCTGTGTTCCAGGAGCACGAGGCGCAGATCCGCGAGATCCTCCGCGGCTACCGCGACACCCTGCCCGACGACCGCCGGCGGCTGCTCGACGCGTTCGAGTTCGTCGACCTGGCCCGCAAGGTGGTCGGCGTGGGCAGCGTCGGCACCCGCTGCTGGATCGCCCTGATGATCGGCCGCGACCACACCGACGCGTTGCTGCTGCAGGTCAAGGAGGCCGGGCTGTCGGTGCTGGAGACCTCCGCGCCGAGCACGACCCGCGACAACCACGGCCGGCGCGTCGTTCAGGGTCAGCGGCTCATGCAGGCGGTCAGCGACATCTTCCTGGGCTGGCAGCGAGTGCCCGGCTTCGACGGCCGGGAACGCGACTTCTACGTGCGGCAGCTGCGCGACTGGAAGGGCTCGGTCGCCGTCGACGCGCTGGATACCGAGACCCTGCGGCAGTACGGGCGGTTGTGCGCGTGGACGCTCGCCCGGGCGCACGCCCGCAGCGGGGACCGGATCGCGATCGCCGCCTACCTGGGCACCGACGACCGTTACGACCAGGCCTTCGCCGCGTTCGCCGAGGCGTACGCCGATCAGACCGAGCAAGACCACGCCGCGTTCGCCGCCGCCATCGCCGACGGCCGCCTGGCGGCCCGCGTCGGCATCTGAGGAGGTCGCGGGCGCCCAGGCCAGAAGCTCCCGGGACCATTCCCGCGGATGCCACGGAGGTTCCTGAGCCTTTCAGCCAATGGCGCATCGCCCGCACAGCGGGACAATGGCGAACGGGACGGGTGCCTACCCCGCCAGGAGGCATCCTTCCCGCTCACGTGGTCGGCCGCCGAGACGCCAAGCTGACAAGAGCAGCGGGCCGGGATCCCCGCGGGGATCCCGGCCCGTTCGACTGCCCTCGGGTGACGCCTAGGGAGCCGGGTAGTCGGTGATGAAGACCGGGGCGCCCACCTTCGTCGTGTCGGCGGCGGCACCCACCCCGTTGACGACGTGGTTGAGCACGCCGGCGCTCAGGTTGACGGTCATGATGTGGTGCAGCTTCACGCCGGGACGGTTCGGGACCTCGAAGCCGTTCTCGGTCTCGATCGACGGGTTGTTCTGGTTGAAGACGTAGACGCCGGCGCCGTACAGCTGGTGGGTGCGCACCTTGTCCCCGACCCGGTAACCCGCGTACCCCTTGACGCTGCCGTTCATCCAGTCGGCCTGCGTCGGCGGGTCGTACGGCAGTTCGTTCTGGTAGAGCACCGTCGTGCCCCGCTCGCCGTTCCAGACGGTGTTGTACTTCTGGAAGTGTTCGACGAACAGGCCTGTCGCGGTCACGTTGTCGCCGTTGATGACGGCGCCGTAGCGACCGGTGTTGGTGCGCCACCGCTGGGTGTCGCCGCGCACGCCCTCGGTGAAGCCCTCGACGCCGTGGTCACCGCGCCACACCCAGGTGTGGTCGATCAGCACGTTGTCGCTGTTCACCTCGAGCGCCGTGTCGACCTTGCCGATGTGCGGGCCACCCACCCGGAAATAGACGTCCGACAGCGTGGTCGGGTTGGCCGGCGAGCTGATCCCGAGGCCGTTCTTGTTGCCGACCTGCAGCAGGTTCTTCGACTCCTGGAGGCCGGCGTCGATCGTGACCCCGGCGATGATCACCCCGGGGACGTCGGCGACCTTGATCGGCGTGGCCCCGTTGACCGCGGTCAGCGTGGCGTGGCCGATGCCGAGCACGACCTGGTTGGGCCGCAGCACGTGGATGCTCTGGTCGATGGGGTAAACGCCCGGCGTGAGCAGCAGGTTCCTGCCGAGCAGCAGAGCGGCGTTGATCTTCCACGTGGGGTCGGACGGCTTCGCCACGAAGAAGTCGGTCAACGGGACGGTCCGGCCGGGGGCGCCCCACGAGACGCCGCTGGTGTTTCGTGCGGCGGCGGGCACGCGTACGGCGTACTTGCCCTTCGGGTCGACGAACAGGTACGGCTTCTCCCGGCTGAGCGGGGTCGTGGCCAGGGTCGTGTACGGCGGGTCCGGGAACGCCGAGTCGTCCGGCGCCCCCTCGACGCCGGCGAAGACCTGGTTCCAGACCGCGTTCGACCAGGAGCCGACTTTGCTGTTGCGAGTCAGCCACTGCTGCTGCGAGCCGTTGGTGACGCTGCCGAACTGAGAGTCGGCGATGAAGCCGCCGCTGGCGTACTGCGGTCCGGCCGTGCAGTAGTCCATGAGCGAGAAGTTGCCGTCGACCTGCAGCCGGCGCAGCGAGACGGCCTGCGAGACGGCCCAGAAGTTGGCGCTCGACCGGCAGCCGTCCTGCCCGGCCGAGTTGACCTTCAGGGACAGGTTGGAGAGCGTACGCCAGAAGTTGACCAGCGCCAGGCAGTTGGCGGTGCCGCCCTCGGTGAGGCAGCGGTTGTAGACCTCGATCTTGCCGTTGATCACGACGTCGGACGGCTCCGCGCCGAGCCCGGAGACCTCGGTGTAGTAGCCGACCTTGATCTGCAACGGCTGGGCGTCCGTGCCGTACGTGCCCGGCTTGAACAGGAACGCGTACCGGGCGGTGCCCATCTCGTTGTCGACCTGCAGCGCGTACGCGGCGTCGAGCTTGGCCTGGATCTCGGCCACCGGAGTGGTCGGATCGAAGACGGTGACGTTCGTACCGAAAGTAGTGACGGAGGCGGGGGCGGCGGAGGCGGGGGTGTTGACGAGCGCACCGACAGTGATGGCGGTGAGCCCGACAGCGAGGATCCGCCGCAGGTGCCGGCGACCGGACGATCGCCCGGCGTTCGTCGTCATGCGGAAAGGTTCCTTCCGTAACGGGGAGGCAACAAACGGGATCACAGAAAGCAATAGACGCATCGACATGTCAAGCACGTCCCGGCCGCCGGGTGCCGCATTCCAAGAGGCTTCGGACATCTCGCCGCGGTTCCGGTACGAGCCTTGCCCGAACGGCCTATGTGGTCGGTCGTTCGGCCGCCGTAACCGGTACCGGACACCGCGGCGTCCGTGGTCGCCCTGGTGGCCGCGGTCTGGTCCGTGCCGTCATCCCGGGTCACCCGTTAGTGGGGACGCGGTGCCGGCGGCGCCGCACGTCCGGCGCCGCGGCCGGCGGCGGCCCTAGGGTCGGCGCCATGCTGGCTCACGGCTGCCCGCCGATCGACCTCGGCACGGGCGCATGACCTCGGTGGACACGGACTCACCGGCCTCCCCGCCCGGCCAGGCTCCGGCCGAGCGGTCCTGGGCGGCTCCGGACGATTTCACCGCACGGTTGATGAAGCTCGCCGCGGAGGAGTTGCGCTCCGGGGACCTCAAGACCTCGCTCGATCGCTGGGAGAACGAACAGCTCGAGGAGGACCTCCTGGCGGACGTCCGCCGCCAGGCCGACACCCTCCTGGACAGCACCAGCCGGCAGATCCAGGCAATCGTCCAGCACCAGCAGGCCCTCGACGGATTCGTCGCGTCCGTGGCACCCTTCACCCTCGTCGATCTCGTCCGGCGCTTCGCCACGGGCATCGGCTGTGTGGGGATTCTCGGCCTCCCGGTCGCGATCTGGCAGGCTTGGCCGGCGGTTGCCACCGCTCTGGGCGCCGTCTGGGCGACGCTCATAGCGCTCGGAGCCGCAGTTGCCGTACTCGGCATGGTCGGCGCGTGGATGGGCATCGACGAGGAAGCTGGTGCCGGATCACTCGTGGCGATGGCCTCGGTCATGGGCACCTTCCCGGTCGCGTACCTGATCGCCGTTTGGCAGTTGTGGACGCCCGCCCGCCAGGAACTCGGCAACTGGAGCCTGGTCATCTGGATCGTCCTGGGCTTCCTGGCGTTCTCCGTCGCGGGCGGTGCCTTCGGCGTGCTCGACGTTCCGGAGGCACCGGAACCTCAAGACGCGATAGTCAGCGTTGCCGCTGGTGCCGGGGCGGCGCTCGGCACCTGGTTCGCCCTGACCGCGGCGCCCGCGGTTCCCGGGCACTGGCCGGAAGCCGGCGCTCTCCTCGTCGCCTGGGTCCTGGGCGCTGGTCACCCGTTGCTCCTGCGTGCGCTCCTCAGCCCGATTCGCGCCCTCCTCGGCGCGGCGGACGACGAGATCATTCCGCGCAGCGTCGTGTCGCGCTCGCTTCAGACAACCCAGCAACGGCAGCGGCGCTTGCTGGCTCAAGCGGTCAGGGAGAGCGACGACGAGTGGCGGCGAACAGCACGCGAGGTGCTCCGGCAGAAGCTCCGTGAAGGTATCTCGATCAGAGTGAGCCCCGGTTTCGCGACGGAGATCGACAAGATCAGTCCCTTCGGGCTCCAGATGATGCGCGGCACCGAATACATGGTGGAGACGCGTTCGTTCCACCGGTTGGGGGCAGAGATCGCGGGGCTGAACGGAGGCGCCGTCGGGGTAGCCGGACCGCGCGGCGCGGGGAAGTCCTCGCTGCTGGAGCAGTATCGCGACGGCCGTGTCCCCGGTGCGAACACCGCCGGAGATCAGCTCGTCGTCTTCGAGAGCGTTCCGGTCACCTACGAGCCGCGAGAGTATGTGCTGTACCTGTACGGCGCGATCTGTGACCGGGTCGCCGACCTCCTTCGACCGCGGGCCGAGACGTCGAGCCGCCGCCGAGCGTCCGGTCACGTCGCACAGCGTGCCGGGGTGGCGCTCGCCGTGGCAGCCGCCTGGGTGGTGACCGTGCTCGTGGGCGCCGTGAGCACCGCCGAGCTGAGGTA
>DASRYP010000509.1:0-6810 GCA_035687165.1 Actinoplanes sp.
TCCCGGTTCTGGCTGATCCTCGGGATCGTCGCCGGTGTCCTGCTGGTGCTCGTCCTCTGTGCGGGGCTCGCCCTGGCCCAGGGAGGCGCCAGCGACCCGGCCGTGGAGCAGGTTCCCCGCGGGATTCCGCCCACGGTCCAGCACTCATAGGCGGGCCACGCCTGGTTGCGATCGAGCCCGGTCATCGCGGCACCTCGAGGTGCGGGAAACCACGCTTGGAGTGAGACCCACTACAAGCGTGGTTTCCGGCGAACGGATCAGTCGACCTGCGGGAGCGCCGGGCCGAGGATGTCGTCGGCGTCGACGATCGTGTAGGCGTATCCCTGCTCGGCCAGGAAGCGCTGGCGGTGAGCCGCGTACTCGGTGTCGATCGTGTCGCGCGAGACGACCGTGTAGAAGTGCGCCTGCCGCCCGTCGGCCTTCGGACGTAGCACCCGGCCGAGCCGCTGAGCCTCCTCCTGCCGCGAGCCGAAGGTGCCGGAGACCTGGATCGCCACCGCCGCCTCGGGCAGGTCGATCGAGAAGTTGCCGACCTTCGAGATGACCAGCGTGCGCAGCTCACCGGAGCGGAAAGCATCGAACAGGCGCTCTCGTTCCTTGTTCGTCGTCGAGCCCTGCAGGATCGGGGCGTCGAGATATTCGCCGAGCTGGTGCAACTGGTCGATGTAGGCGCCGATGACCAGGATCTGCTCGCCGCGGTGCTTCTCGACCAGGGCGCGGACGACCGGCAGCTTGGTGCGCGCCGTGGCGGCCGCGCGGTAACGCTCCTCGGCCTCGGTCACCGCGTACGCCATCCGCTCGGCGTCGGTCAGCGTGACCCGCACCTCGACGCACTCGGCGGGCGCGATCCAGCCCTGGGCCTCGATGTCCTTCCACGGCGCGTCGTAGCGTTTCGGGCCGATCAGCGAGAACACGTCGCCCTCGCGGCCGTCCTCGCGCACCAGCGTGGCGGTCAGACCGAGCCGGCGGCGGGCCTGCAGGTCGGCCGTGAACCGGAAGATCGGCGCCGGCAGCAGGTGGACCTCGTCATAGATCACCAGGCCCCAGTCGCGGGCGCCGAAGAGGTCGAGGTGGGTGAAGGCGCCGCCGCGGCGGGACGTGAGCACCTGGTACGTCGCGATGGTGACCGGCCGGATCTCCTTGCGCTCGCCGCTGTATTCGCCGATCTCCTCCTCGGTGAGCGACGTGCGCGCGATCAGTTCCCGCTTCCATTGCCGCCCGGCGACGGTGTTGGTCACCAGGATCAGCGTCGTGGCCTTGGCGGTGGCCATCGCGGCCGCACCGACCAGCGTCTTGCCGGCGCCGCAGGGCAGCACCACAACGCCCGAGCCGCCCGCCCAGAAGCCGTCGACCGCCTCCTGCTGGTACGACCGCAGATGCCAGCCCTGCTCGGCCAGGTCGATCTCGTGCGCCTCGCCGTCGACGTAGCCGGCCAGGTCTTCCGCGGGCCAGCCGAGCTTGAGCAGCGCCTGCTTGAGGCGGCCGCGCTCGGACGGGTGCACGACGATGGTCTCGTCGTCGATCCGAGCACCGAGCATGCCGGCCAGCTTCTTGGACTTCGCCACCTCGACCAGGACGATCTTGTCGAGGCCGCGCAGGACCAGGCCGTGCTCGGGGTCGTTCATCAGCTGAAGGCGGCCGTAGCGGTCCATCGTGTCGGCCACGTCGACCAGCAGCGCGTGCGGCACCGGATAGCGCGAGTATTTGATCAGGGAGTCGACGACGCTCTCGGCGTCGTGCCCGGCGGCCCGGGCGTTCCAGAGGCCGAGCGGGGTCAGCCTGTACGTGTGGACGTGCTCCGGCGACCGCTCCAGCTCGGCGAACGGAGCGATGGCCATCCGGCACGCCTTCGCGTCCGGGTGGTCCACCTCCAGCAGAAGAGTCTTGTCGGACTGGACGATCAATGGTCCGCCGCTCACCTGAACACCCTTCGAAAAGCTCAAACCGACCCTCCAGTCTGACACGGAGACGACCGGGCCGCCCTACGCCTCGTCGTCCGGGACGGCCGCGGTGATCCGGTGCAGTGCGAAGGTGTGCAACGTCTCGGTGCGCTCGTCCTCGGCCCGCAGATAACCGGCACTCAACGACACCGGCCGCACCAGGCGCGACAGCGTGGCACCGTGCGAGTCGACATAACCCACCCAGACCCGGGCCTTCTCCCGTACGGCCTGTTGCAGCACCGCCATCGCCTGGCCGTGCTGTTGCACCGAGGTCAGACCCGGCACGCCCTGCCCATTGGCGGCCCGCACACTGACCGGGGCCCGGCGGGCCGCGCGGGTGGCGATGTCGCCGCGCCGGATCTGCTCGACCACCCCGGCGAGACGTGGTCCGGCCAGGACAGGGGGTCCGGCCTGGTCGGCCAGGCGAGAGACGACCGACGTACGGGTCGGCGCGCGTCGCACCTTGGGCCGGGTGAGCACGGCGGAACCGCCGGCGTCCTCGGCGACCGGCGCGAAGCCCGCATCGCGCAGCCCGCCGAGCAGCCGTGCCACTTGCAGCGGGCTGACCAGCACGGTCGGCGCGATCTGGCGCAGGCCGAGCGCCCCCAGCCGGCGGTCGGCCAGCACCTCGGCGATCAGCGCCTCGTCGTCGCTGCGCAGGTAGGACCCGGCCGACCCGGAACGCAGGCCACCATGCCGCCGCGCGGCGTCGTCGATCATGTAGGTCAGCGTCTGCGGCACCGGGGTGCGTGACCGGCGCCGGAACAGCGCGTGCAGGTCGGACGCGGTGTAGCCGATGTCGAGCGCCCGCCGCACGCTCGCCGCGGTCACCCGGAACACGCTCGCGCCGCCGGCCGACTCGGGCTCGGCGACCACGTCGAGCTCGGCCGCCAGTTCGGGCTCGGGCGGGCCGGGCACCACGACCGAGAGGTCGGCCTGCACGAGCACGTGGTCGACCGGGGCGGGCAGCAGGACGTCCAGGGTGCGCACGGCGTCGCTCGGCGGCTCGGTCGCGCCGGGCCGCACGCCGAGCGGGTCGCCGTCGGTCTCCTCCACATCTTCGAGCAGAAGCCGGCCGTACGAGGTGATCGCGCCGAGCGCGGTCACCCCCAGCAGCGCCGCGCCGGTGAGGGCATCGCGGTGGGCCGCCTCCCGGCCGCGTGAGCGGCGCGGCGCCTGCCAGGCGAGCAGGCCCAGTACCTCGTCGGCCTGGGGCGCCGTGCCGGGCTTGAGGTCGGCCAGCACGAGCAGCGCCTCCCGCCGGGTCTGGGGGGCGCCGGCGCGCTCGGCGTCCGGGGCGAGCGCGTTGATCGGGCGGTCCCGGTCGTCTCGCTGCCCGATCAGGCTGGGCTGCCGGGTCATCGCGAGCCAGGTGCGGGCCAGCGCCGTCCACCGCTGCGCGATGCTGAGCGCCTGCCACAGGTCGAATGCCCCGGTCGGCAGGAAGATCTCGTCGGGTGCGCCACCCGCCCGGCTCACGATCACCGACCGCCCGCTGCCGGCGACGTCGGCCTCGCCGAGCAGGCCCGCCGAGTGCGCCACCTCGAGCAGCAGCGCGGCGCCCGGCTCGTCCAGGCCGGCCGCCTTGGCGAGCCGTTTGAGGTCGCGGACTCCCAGCCCGCCCGACTTGAGCACCGAAGCGGGTTCGGCGGCGAGCGCGTCGAGTAGCGCCTCGGTGCTGCGCACGGCCTCCATCGTCTGGCCGGCGCCGGCCGAGTCGACGGACCTCGGGTCGCGGGACGCGCCCTCGGGGATCGGCGGGAAGGGTCGCAGCGGACCGAGCGGACCGGTCTCGCGTCGCAGCAGCATGCCCACCTCGCGGGGCAGCTCGACGAGCTCGCCGTCCGGCCGGGCGGCCCGCCCGGCCTCGCTGATCGGCACCAGCACGTGGTGGTCGACCAGCCAGCGGACCGGCTCGGCCACGGAGTCGCGGCCGAGCGCGCCGATCGGCGGCCCGGCGGCGAGCCGGTCGAGCACCGCCCGGGCGCCGGGTGGGGCGGCCAGCACCGTCCGGCGCAGCTTCGCCTTGTCGGCGCAGAGCGCGGCGGCCTGCGGGTCGAGGAAGTCGGCGGGTCGGCCCAGACCGGCCGGGTAGGGCGAGGTGACCTCGTCGATCGCGCCGACGAGTTGCAGGGCCTCCTCGCCGCCGAACAGCAGGAAGCGCACCCGCAGGCGGTCGACGGCGACGCGAACGTCCTCGGGCGCCACGTCACTCGCGAGTTCGAGGATCGCGTCGACCGAGGTGAGAGCGGTTTCGGGAGCCCGGCTGAGCCGCGCGGCATCGAGGACGGCGAGGGTGAACTCGTCCAGCCCGTCGAGGCAGCGGGCGACCGAGCCGCGGGACTGGGCCCGCACGGCCAGGGCGGAGAAGTCGGCCGGGACGGGCACGACAAGGTCCGGACGCAGCTGAACGAGTGCGCTCAGTGCCTCATCGGTAAGCGATCGCAGGTGATCGGCGAATGTGGTGGCCATCGTGTTCAACGCTAGCGACCGTGGGACGATAGTGGAGTGCCCGGCTCGTCCGGGCCGCCGACTTGAGTCACATTGATCTTGAGTCACCTCGTTCGTAGGGACACTGAAGGGGACATCCGTGGCCGCCAAGAACAAGTTGCCGGGTACCGACGTCGAGGGCGGCGCCGGGCCTCGCCACACGCAGTCGGTCGACACGAAGGGCCACCTGGACGTGTCCGAGATGCTCTCGGACCGGGCCGCGGCGCCCTCGCCCTTCGGTGACGACCTGACCCTCCCTATGCCGGTGGACAGCCTGAATTACATCCCGTTGACGTCGGCCTAGCCTGCCGGTGCCATGCCTTTCCGGCAATCGCCGGCAGTGCCGACGCTCGGTGCGGTCCGAGGTCGGGGTCTGCGTGTTGTGATCGTCACATCCGAGCTGGGCTGTGCCGGGGAACGGCCGTGGTGGCGTACGTCCTGAAGGATCTGACCGGTCTGCCTGTGCTGCTGCGTGAGATTGCAGTTGGGTCCGGGCCCGCCGTTTAAGTAGCCTTGCGGTGAGCGGTTGTTTCCATTGAGTGAAGTTGAGGTCAGCGGTGCCCACGGGTCGAGTGAAGTGGTACGACGCTACGAAGGGATTCGGCTTCGTCACCAGCGATGAGGGCGGCGACGTGTTCCTGCCCAAGGGCGCATTGCCGGCCGAGGTGGCCGAGCTGAAGACGGGTCAGCGGGTCGAGTTCGGAATGGTGGACAGCCGCAAGGGCGCCCAGGCGATGGGCGTCAAGCTGATCGACGCGCCACCGTCGCTCGCGGAGATGCGGCGCCGGCCGGCCGAAGAGCTGCACAGCATGGTCGAGGACATGATCAAGATGCTGGAGTCGCAGGTGCAGCCCGGCCTGAGTCGCGGCCGCCACCCGGACAAGCGCGTCTCGCAGAAGATCGCGCAGCTCGTCCACGCCGTCGCGAAAGAGTTCGAGGTCTGACCCGCACGGCCCGATCTCAAGGGCGACCACGCCGCCCGATCTCAAGGGCGACCACGCCCGCGGCGAGAAGCGGAGCCGTCAGGCTCGGCGTGAGACCCGCCGCTGCCGCCCGCTGCAACAGGGCGTCGGCGGCGGCGAGTCCCTCCTTGCCCAGGTCGAGCGTGAACTCGTTCACATAGAGGTCGATGTGCTGCCGCACGACCTCGGGCTCCATCTCCTGGGCGTTGGCCAGGATGAAGTCGTGACTCGCGTCGGGGTTGGCCCACGCCATGCTCACCGAGTTGCGGATCCACTCGGTCGCCTCGGCCGGGTCGACCACGCCTTTCCTGGCCAGGATCGCGCCCAGCGGGATCGGCAGACCGGTGTCGGCCTCCCACCACTCGCCCAGGTCGGCCAGCGCGGTGAGGCCGTGGCGCTGATAGGTGAAGCGCGCCTCGTGGATCACCAGGCCGGCGTCGAACTTGCCCTCGGCGACCCCCGGCATGATCTCGTGGAACGGAACGACCTCGATGCGCCCCGGCGCGCGGCCGGCCGACCAGAGGCGGAACAGCAGATAGGCCGTCGTGCGGTCGCCGGGCACGGCCACCGTTTTGCCGGTCAGGTCGAGACCGGGCTCCCGAGCCAGCACCAGTGGGCCGCAGCCGCGACCGAGCGCGCCACCGGTCGGCAGCAGCTCGTAGTCGTCGAGCAGCCAGGGCAGCGCCCCATAGCTCACCTTGACCAGATCGAACTCGCCACGCTCGGCCGCCGAGTTGGTCACATCGACGTCGGCGAAGGTCAGATTGACCTCGGGAGTACCGGGGATCAGCCCGTGCACGAGGGCGTGGAAGACGAACGTGTCATTGGGGCAGGGAGAGACTGCCAGGGAGAGCGCCACGGCGTCCACGCTAGACGGCTGGTCCGGTCCGCGGGCGTCACGACTAGTGTCTTTCAACCCACACAGTGAAGTTATCCACAAGCTGTCCACAAGGTGGCCGAAGCTGTGGACAACGCACCGAACGCCTCCTTCAGGCGCCAGGCGGCCCGGTCTCGCGGGCCGATCGGGTTGGATATCGCGCGTACCTCGGCGAAGGGCAGGCCGGCGGCGGCGACCGCGACCCCGTAGCCCTCCATCGCCTCGGCGACAGCTTGCGGAAAGCGGGTGGCCAAGCGTTCCGCGGTGCCGGCCGTACCGGTGACGGTGGCGAGGGTGAGCACGTCACCGGCGACCGCGTCGGGCAGAGCTGAGCGAAGCGACTCGAGAAGCCTCGGGTCGGCCGAGAGCACGCTGCTGCCGAAGCCGAGCTCCTCGACGGACAGGAAGCCGTCGGGGGTCTCGGCGCCCAGGTCAGCGGCGATGCTGCGGGTGCCGAGCACGAGCGCGCCGACCGGGGCCCGGCCGGGGAAACCGCCGGCGATCCCGGCCGAGATGACGGCCCGGTAATGGCCCGTGGCCA
>DASRYP010000510.1:0-2074 GCA_035687165.1 Actinoplanes sp.
GCTCGATCGTCGGCTCGTCGTGGAACGCCGCGCTGACCAGCGGGGTCGCGCCGATCAGGTCGCCGGCGCCGACGGTGAGGGTCTTGCGACCCTCGGCGGCGGCCTCGGCGCGCAGCTTCTTCAGGTACGTCGCCAGATACTCGACGCCGCCGGCCGGGGTGCCGTTGACGGCCGCGCCGCTGCCACCGGGCGGGTCGATGGCGCCGTGGAAGTCGTTGTAGCTGAGGAACTGGCCCTTGACGGTCGCGCCCGTGGGCAGCCCGTGGCTGACGCTGACGGGCTGGAACTCGGGCGGCGTGGCGGCTGCGGGCGTCTCGGTGCCGCGAGCCAGCGGCAGTGCCGCGAGGACGGCGAGGGCCAGAGCCGGAGCCGCGAGGCGACGCAGGCGGGGAAGGTACATGGTGTTCGATTTCCCCTCGGTTGATGTTGATCGACCACGACAGCCTGGTGCATCGATGTTGGCAAGCGCTACTGCCTGTGGGCAACAAGTCGATGTCGTCAAGCCGATCGACGGTGGTCGTGCGGCGGGCGTTTCTTGTCGGGGGGTCGGCATAGACTTGTCCGGCGATGCGACCTTCTTCTGAAACCCCCGACGGCGATCTGTTCGCCATGCCCGCCATGCGGCCTCCCGCCGAGTCCCGGCCGCCCATGCCGACGCGGAGCCGGCTCGACCCGGACTCGCTGCTCGTCGGCCTCAACGGGCCCCAGCGTGACGCCGTGACCCACGCCGGCTCACCGCTGCTGATCGTGGCCGGCGCCGGCTCCGGCAAGACCCGGGTCCTCACGCATCGCATCGCTTATCTGCTCGCCGAGCGTGACGTTCATCCCGGCCAGATCATCGCGATCACGTTCACCAACAAGGCCGCAGGCGAGATGAAGGAGCGGGTGGCCCACCTCGTCGGCCCGCGCGCCCGGCTCATGTGGGTGTCGACGTTCCACTCGGCCTGCGTGCGCATTCTGCGCGCCGAGCACGAGCACGCCGGACTCAAGAGCACGTTCTCGATCTACGACGCCGACGACTCGCGCCGCCTCATGCAGCTCGTGATCCGCGAGCTCGACCTCGACCCCAAGCGCTACACCGCTCGCGGTCTGGCCGCCCAGGTTTCCAACCTGAAGAATGAGCTGGTCGAGCCCGAGGAATACAAGGAGAAGGCGAAGGGTCCCAACGAGCGGGCCGTCGCCGAGGCCTACGAGATCTATCAGCGTCGACTCCGCGAGGCGCACGCTCTCGACTTCGACGACATCATCATGGCCACCGTCCATCTGCTCCAATCGCACCCGCATGTCGCGGCGGCCTATCGTCGCCGGTTCCGCCACGTGCTGGTCGACGAATACCAGGACACCAACCACGCGCAGTACACATTGATCAAAGAGCTGGTGGGGGAGAAGGGCGGGGAGGTCGAGCCCGCCGAGCTCTGTGTCGTGGGCGACGCCGACCAGTCGATCTACGCGTTCCGCGGCGCCACGATCCGCAACATCCTCGAGTTCGAGCGCGACTATCCCAACGCCCGCACGATCCTGCTCGAGCAGAACTACCGATCCACCCAGACGATCCTGTCCGCGGCCAACGCCGTGATCGACCGCAACACCTCGCGCAAGCCCAAGCGGCTCTGGAGCGATCAGGGCGCCGGCGAGCTGATCGTCGGCTATGTGGCCGACACCGAGCACGCCGAGGCCGACTGGGTGGCCCGCGAGATCGACCGCCTCAGCGACAAGGACGACGTGCGCCCCGGCGACGTGGCCGTCTTCTACCGCACCAACGCGCAGTGGCGTGTCTTCGAAGAGGTGTTCATCCGGGTCGGCCTGCCCTACAAAGTGGTCGGCGGCGTCCGTTTCTACGAGCGCAAAGAGGTCCGCGACGCGTTGGCCTACCTGCGCTCAGTGGTCAACGACGACGACACAGTAAGCCTCCGCCGGGTGCTCAACACCCCCAAGCGGGGCATCGGTGACCGGGCCGAGGCGTGCGTCGAGGCGTTGTCCAACCGTGACCGCATCTCGTTCGGCCAGGCCCTGCGCCACGCGAAGGACGCGCCCGGCATCTCCACCCGCGCGGCCAACAGCATCGGCGACTTCG
>DASRYP010000511.1:0-7182 GCA_035687165.1 Actinoplanes sp.
ACCACTCGCAGCGGGGTCGCCCGCACCCACTTCGCTCCGGCCGAACTGGAGAGCGGCCTCTCGTTCGGCAGCGCCCTCATCGACGACGTCAACGGTAGCGACGACGTCTACGCACACCTGCTCGGGGCGCTGCAAAACACCCCGGGCCGGCGCGGTCTGCGGCTGGACAAAAACGCGTTCTTGCGTCAGTTCGGGGACCCGGTGCTGGCCGAGGGCCTCAGCGCGGGGGTCCAGGCGATCCTGGCGCGGGACTCGGCTGCGCGGGCCAACCTGTCCGGTCGGCACCTTCGTTACCTGCTCGACCGCATTGTCGGCCCCGGTCTGGAGCTCCCGCTCGTCCGGCACGGCCGCCTGCACGACTACACCACCGTGATCACGGTCAACGGCCGGCTCAGCAAGCTCTCCGACGGCGACCCGCTCACGCGCGGCGGCACCGACCTCGAGAACCGGCGGAAGCTCACCACCGGCGTGAACCAGGGTCAGGACCGCGTCCTCAGGGGCGAGGTGGGTCTCGACGGGATCGTGCTCGGCCCCGTCGGCCGGGCCGGCGGCGCGCTGTCCGGTGGGCCGCGTGCCGGGTTCAGCCGGAGCAAGGGCCACAACGTCAGGGTGGATCATCGCGAGGTGGTCGACGCCCGGTACGGCCCCGCTCTGACCCCGGAGGGCGAGGTCGACGAGATGCCGTTGCGCGAGTTCACCGCCACGGTTCAGGTCGTGGCGAGCACCCGGTCGACGGTGCGGCTGAACGCCAACGCGCGGCGGCTCAGCTTTGGCCGGCCCGGCCGTCAGACGCCCAGGGTCGTCGCGGCGGGCGGCACCCCACCGGTCAAGCAGAAGCTGAAGCTGCGCCTGCTCGTCCCCGAGCACCGGGTGAGCACGACCCGGCCGGCCACGCAGATCGCCGTACCGCCGTCCTCGGACTGGATCGAGCATCCCACCCCGACCAGCCGCCCCACCACCGGGTCGCGCGGTCTCGAAGGCGTCCGGATCGAGTCGTTCCAGCACACCGAGGTGCTCCAGGCGGAGGTGCGGCGGACGCTCGAGCGGGCCGCGAACGACCCGGCCCTCGCCTTCATCGATGGCCGCAACTCCGCCGCGCTCGCCGATGCGCTTGCCCCGGAACGGCTGACCAGCGCGGTCGACCTGTTCAGCCAGCCGCTGACGGTCAGCAACCTGAGCCACCCCCGCCGGGTCGCGGACACGACCGCCGATGTACGCGTGCGGCTACGTCCCAGCAATCCGGTGATCCTGAACGCCTCCGAGTTCGAGCAGCCCCGGCGGGGAATTGCCGCGGCGACCACGACGCGCTCAAGGCGCGGTTGGACGGCGGACGCGAGCGTCGCCCTCACCGGTTTCGTCGCCGCGGCGGGTTCCGCGACCGACCAGGGCGGGCACATCAGCACGGGCGGCACCCGGGTGACTGCCACGCTCACGCCGTGGCAGCAGAGCGTGGGCAGAATCAAGGAGACCACCCTCACCGGGCTTTCCAAGCTGCGCCTGCGCGGCCGGCCCGAGCGTCGCTTCCTGGTACGGGTCGACGTCGAGGCCGAGATCGTGGCCGAGGCGCAGCATCCGAGCAACCTCGACCTGGCCGGTCTGCGCACGCCCCGGACCGAGCGGGCCGGGCGGCGGGCCGTCCTGCCCGGCGCGGTGACGATGTGGCTGACCCGCGACCAGGTGCACGGCCTGGTCGAGGCCGACCTGACTCGGACCGCCGACGAGACCGAGATCGAGCTTCAGCACGCTCACCGCCAACTGCTGCGGGACGAAAACGAGCTGCAGGACCAGCAGATGCGAGACCTCGTCGCCGCCCAGCGCGCCACGGCCGCGGACTACCTCGCCGTCGCCGAACGCAAGGACGCTGAGACGCGGCGGCGCACCGCCGCCGACCTGGCCCGGGTCCAGCAGGCCGAACGGGATCGACTGCGCGCTCACCTGACGGCGCGACGGGACGAGCTGATCATCGGCCTACGGCAGGAACAGGCCGTCCTGCGGCACGATCGGACAACCGCGGAGGAGCAGCTCGCCACGCTCCGCCCGCAATCTCCCGCCCCGGCCGCGCCGCCACGCCCGATGCTGCCGGTCAAGGGACTGACCCCCGGACGGCCGGCCTCGTTCGGGATCGGTGGCATCACCACGCCGGTCGACCTCGGTGACCGGATCGCCCAGTTGCGGCAGCGGCTCGCCGACGAGGTGGGCGACGAGGCCGCCCTCGCCCTGCTTCCGCACTCGGCCCTGGACGAACCACACCAGAACGTACGCGCTCTCGAGTCTTTCCTGTCCGGAGTGGACTATCACGCCGGGGCCGCGGCCAACGGCGGGCGCACCCTGCCGCTACGCCTTGAGGGCCGGTTCCGGGGTCACACGTACCACGTGACGCTGCGCGCCTCGTTCCCGCGCGAGCCGCAATTCGTGGGCATCGAGCACGTGGAAGAGCTGTCCGTCACCGACAGGGCGGCTGTCACCTCCTCGCGCACCAAGGCCGCGGGGCGGACCGCGGCCGGCGTCGCCGTGACGGTACAAGGACAGGGCATCGCTTCCGACAAGCCGTCGCCCGAGCAGACGCAGCAGACCACCGGGCACGGGCCGGGCATGGTCGCCGGAGGCGGCGGGATCACCGGGTCAGCGTCCCTGGACACCCGGGTCTGGCGTCAGGCCGATACCATCGAGGACACGCGCGGCCAGACGCTGGCCGTGCGGGGCCCAGTGGCCATGCACCGCGGCGACTTGCGGATCGATCTCAAGGTGACCGGCCACGGGCTGCCCGCGGGGGGCGTGTCCGTCGAGCACGTCCGCACCGTCGACGTGCACCGCTTCCCCTCCGACAGCCTGCCCGACCGCCAAGTGGGCGTTGCCGGGCCACCACGGCCGCTGCCGGCCGGGGAACTCGGCGACGAAGCGCGGCTGGCCTGGCGCACCGCGCCCGGTCACGACCGCCTGCCCGACGCCGGCCGCTTCGCCGTCGAACACCTGCCCACCGACGTCACCGACCTGCACGCCGCCGTCGAACAAGCTCTCATCGCCTCGGGCGTCAAGGTGGACGGGACCGCCCGCGCGACGATCCGCGACGGCCTGAACGTCTCGACGATCAAGGCCGGCCTGCCGATCATGACCGCGGGCGGCTTCCTGCTGCCGGTGCCCGGCGTGCTCGACCGCCACGTTCTCGTCGACGCCCGGCTGGTCGCCGGTCCCGCGTTCGCGACCGCGAACGCCGACGTCGAGATCGACGGGGAATCCTCCGTGGCCCGCGGGCGCACCATCGAGGAGCAGGCCGGACGCCGCTTTGCGCTGCGGACCACGCTGCCGATGGTCGCGGGCGGCGTGGATCACCCGGTGGGAGCCCGACAGGTCCGGCCGTCCGTGCCCGGCCCGGACGCGCCGGACCCGAAGACACGCCCAGACTTCGGCCAGGTCACCGACCGCAACTTCCTGGAGACACCGCTATACGTAACCGACACGGCCCGCATGCGCCGGGCGAACGCCACCCTGCGCGACGCGTCGGACCCGGTCGAGCCGAAGCCGCAGGAGAGCGCCGGCGATGACGAGATGACCCGCGCGCTCTCCTATCGCGTGGAGTTCCGGGTGATCGCCCGATCCTCCTCGGGGAAGGACGGCGGCGGGGTGGGCGTCTCCGTGGCCGACGGCGCGGTCGTGCGGATGTACGACGCCGAGGCCGAGCGGATCACCGGCCGGGAACTGCCCACCGCGCTGCGCGACTCGGCCCACGAGCTGGCCACCGCCGGCAAGGAGTGGAGTGCCGAGGTCTTCCGTCGCAACGCCCAGACCGCGGGGGGTGGCACCACAGCGGCTGAACTCGCCGCGGCCGACATGCGGCTGCGGCTCGCCGAGGACACTTGGTGGCGTGCCTACGACCGGCACGACGACGAGGTCGCGGCGTTCCGCGAGGCGCCTGGCCGGGTGGTGTGGACGACCGACAACGCCGACAGGGTCGTCGGCAAGGGTGGCTACGACGCCGACGGACTGCCCCAGTTCCCGGGTGGGACGCCGCAGCTCGCGAGGGTGTTCGACGCGTACGACCCGGCGGCCGGCGGCGAGTTCGGCCCCTTCCACCCGGTGCTGTCCGGCGATGACGAGCACCAGCGGGTGCTGCGATATCTCTCCGCGGGCACCGTGCTGCTCGATACGGCCGCGCGCGAGCCGGACGTCTATGACAGCGAGGGCGGGCCGGTCGTGCCGCTCGGCTATCGCACCGACGGCCGGTGGGTCTGGTCCGAGGCCACTGCCTATTACCTCGCCACGTACGGTCTGAGCCCGGACCCTGCTCTGCTCGACCACATTCGCGCCAACCACTACCAGCTGCCGCAGAACCTCGGAGGGGAGGACACGTGAACGGCGAAGACCTGTTGCTCATCGATCCGGAATGGCTCGACCAGGACGACCAGGACGACCAGGAGCCGCCTGCCGAGGCGATCGTCGGCTGGTGGCCGGCGGGCGGCACCGGGCCGTTCCACCCCAACCCTGGATACCGGCCGCTCTTCGAGAACTCGCCCGCCGACCCGCTGGAGGCCGTGATCCGGCTCGCGCTGGTCGGCGAGGCCGAGATGGACCAGGTACGCACGATGCTGCGCGACAGCCTGGTCGAGCTCGCCCTCAACGGTGACGGCCGCCCGCTGCTACTGCCCTCTCCCGACGGCCCGTTGTGCGCGGTCGCGGCTACCAGCACGTCGCACCGGGAACGGATGTTCTCCCCGGCCTGGCGCCAGGTCGCCCTGATCGAGCTGCTGGCCCTGCTGCCGGCCGACGCCGATCTGCTGCTCAACCCGGGCGGCCCTTCCTGGTCCCGGTTCACCGGAGACTTCGTCCGCGAGGCGGCCCGATGATCGCTCGCACCGCCCTGCACGAGATTCTGTTGCGCCTGGCCGGCTTGCTGGCCGACGCGGAGCTGGCCCGGGCGCGGCTGGCCCTGGCCGGCGGGGAGCTCACCGGGGCGCCGCGGCCGACCCTGCCCGGCGCGCGCTACACGTTCGCCCCGTCCCTGACTGAGGGCCCGGTCCTCGGCACGCCCGGCCCGCCCCTGCTCGACCTGACCGGCCCGGATCAGGCCCCCGACGCCGCCGACCGGGCGGCGGCAAAAGCAGCCCCTGGCGTGCGAGGCATGACCGCCCTGTGGCGAGCCTGGCGGCTGCCCCTGGTCGGCGCCCCGCACGCCGGCCCTGCCCGGGTGTACGTCGTGGCGGCCGAGGGCGACCTGCCGGACATCACCGCCGCGCTGATGCACGAGCTTGCCGCCGCCGGGGTCCGCGATCCCCAGGTCGAGACCTACGGGCCGGGCGCGGAACCCGCGGCGTACACGAAAGCGGCCCGGGCCTCGAGTGCCCTGCTCTGGACCGCGGACGCCACTCCCCCGCCGCGAGTAGCGCGCGTCGTCGAGGCGAAGCCGGGCCACGGACGGCTCACCGGCGAGGACCAGGCGGCGGCGCTCGGCCGGCTCGAAGCGGGCAAAGCCGTGCTCACCACCACGGCCCGCGTCGTCGACCGGGTCGCGCCCGAACGCGGCGAGGTCGTCCCGATGACCTTCCGCACCGACGGGCGCTGGGTCTGGTCCGAGCAGATCACCTACTACCTGCGCGAACACGGCGTGGCTCCCGAGCCCGATCTGCTCGCCGCCCTCGGCACGGCCGGACCGGTGCCCGAGCTCGACGCGGTCGTCGAGCACCGAGCGTTGGCGGCGTTGTTCCGCTCCGGGCTCTGAGCCGGCAGCGGGACGTCCTCAGCAAGCCGACAGCTGGTCGTAGTTGTGGTCCTCAGCAAGCCGACAGCTCGTCGTAGTTGTGGCGGGCGAGGTCGGCCTGCCAGCCCGGGACGATTTCCGGCCGGCCCGTGTTCCCCACCACCGTGGGCGTGAAGCTCGTGCTCGTCACCGTGCGGGCGTGGATCCGCAGCGTGAGGACGCCGGCTCGGGCGCTGAAGGGCGGGTAGAGGCCGGAGCTGTACCAGAGAAAGTTCCCCAGCCCGTACGCGACGAAGCCCCCGCCGACGCGAGTCGTGCCCTGCAGCACGTGGGCGTGCGCGCCGACGATCACGTCGGCCCCGGCCTCGACCAGCCGGTGGGCGAAGTCCCGTTGGGCCTCGTCCGGGCAGGGCGCACCCTCGGCACCCCAGTGCGGCATGACGACCACGAGATCGCTGTCGCGGCGAGCCGCTGTCACCGCGGCGGCGGCCCGATCCTCGTCGAAGGCCATCGCCATCCCGGCCCGGTCCGGGGTGGCCGCCCACGACGCGGCGAGGTCGTCGACCTGGCTGAAACCGAACACGGCGATCCGGATGCCGCGCACCGTCGTGCGCCAGGGCGTGAAAGCCGCGCCGACGTCCCGTCCGGCCCCGAAGACGCCCAGGCCGCCGCCGCGAGCCGCGGCAATGGTGTCAGCGAGTCCGGCCCGGCCGTAGTCGAGGGTGTGATTGTTGGCGAGCGACACCGCGTCGACGCCGGCCGCCCGCAGCGCGGTCACGGCCTGCGGGTCGGTCCGGAACAGGTACCTCTTCGGCTCGGGCCGGCCCCGGCCGGTGATCGGCGTCTCCAGGTTGAGCAGGGCGAGGTCGGCGGTCGCGAGGTCGCGCGCGGCCGGTCCGAACGTCGTTCCCGGGTCGTCGAGCAGCGCGGCGGCCCGGCCCTCGAAGTGCACATCGCCGGCGAACGCCAGCGTCACGTCGGTGGTGGCGGCTTCCGGCCGGGCATAGCCCGCCCCCGCGGCCAGCACGGCGACGGTCAGCAGCCCGGTCACCGCACGCCAGGACGGCCGAGGCGGCGACACCACCGGCGACGACCCTGAGTCGTCCGGCAGCCGAGCCCACAGGAGGATGCCCGCGACGACTATCAGCAGGGTGAGCAATACCGGCTCGATGACCGCAAGGGCTGTTTGCGCTCCGGCGGGCAGGGCCGACAAGCGGGGCAGCAGGAAGTTGGCCCGCACCGTGGCCGGTGGCAGGAGGAAGGCGATGGCCGGGGCGGACCGGCCGACCGTGCCCAGTGCTTCCGCCGTAGCGCCGCGGAACCGGAATCCGAGGAGATACGCGGCCGATGCGGCTGCCGGCAGGTTTCCGGTGACGACGGCGAGCGCCAGGAGAAGGGCGGCCACCGGCAGTACGACCGCGGTCGGCACCCGCCGGACGAGTCTGGCCGTCACCGGCACGGCCGCGATCGCCAGGAGCAGCCACGGATCG
>DASRYP010000512.1:0-2237 GCA_035687165.1 Actinoplanes sp.
TTCATCTCGGCAAGGGTTTGGGCTGAACCGTCGATGCGGAACCTGCGTTACAGCAGTAGCGGCGAGCATGGGCGACCCCACCCAGGTGTACGGCGGCCGGGCGCTCATCGACAACGGCACCGATGTCCGATTGACGTCTACCGCTGGCCGGGCACCCACGACACCGCGGCACGTTGGTACCGTCGCAGCACCACTACTTGCGCCTGTAGGGAGGAGCGAGAGTTGGACCCGTCACGTCCCTGGACGTCAACGTTACGGACGGCCCGCTCGGGTGGAGCCGGAGCCGGCCGCTCGACTCGCTGTCTGCGCACCACGGTCCCCCGCTCTGCACTCGTTCGCGTCCTCCCTGGAAGCGGCAGAACCATCCGAGGAATCCTGCCCGCGTCGGTAGGGCTCGACATCGCGACCGGGCTACAGGGGCAAAAGCATGTCCGCGGATCCTGAAGCCGCCATCGCTGATTGGGCTGCCCGTGGTGAGCGCCAGGCGGCACTGACGGCCGAATTGGGCGAGCGCCTTCAGCAGGCTCAGGCATCCGCAGAGTCGCGTGGCGGCGAGGTGGCGGTCACCGTGGATCACTCTGGCGGCCTGGCGGGCTTGCGCTTCAGCGAGCGGGCGATGCGCCTTTCGCCGACCGAGCTGGGCGAGCTGATCTTGGCGACGAGCCGGCGTGCGCAGGCCACTTTGGCGCAGCAGGTGGCCGACATCGTGGGCGGTGTGTTCGGCGCGGGCTCGGAGACGGCTGCCTTCATCGGTAATACGTACGCTGCGCAGTTTCCCGAGCCGGACGACGAGGGCGAGGAGCGTGATCGGCGATGACACAGCCGGATATCAGGCTGGACTCGGTGGCTCTTCGTGCCCACGCACGGATGGTCGATGAGGCTGCGGCCATGTGCGGCGAGGCGGCCAGCGGTGCGGCCTACCTCGATCTGCACGACGAGGTGTACGGCGAGTGGCCGGGGAAGTTGTTCGTTCCGTTGATAAATCCCGTGCAGGACTGGGCGCTGCGTGAGCTTCGCCAGGGCGCGGACGCGACGGGCCATCTCGCCGAGCTGGTCCGTGCGGTCGCCGACGACGCGGACACCACGGACAGCAGCGCGGCACGGCGTTTCCGGGACGGAACCGGATGAGCGGCGACACCTACCTAACCCGGGCTGGTGTGATCGGCCCGGAGAGTTCTACCAAGGGCTACGAAGGTGCCGGCATCTTCGAGTCAGCCTCCGGGCTGGTCGACGGCATGATCCACCGGGACTGGCTCGGTGTTGGGGGCAACCTCGTCGCCACCGGCCTGTCACTCATCGGCGCGATCATGGACCCCTTGCAGGCGGTTTTCGCGGCGGGGGTCGGCTGGCTCATGGAGCACGTGAGCTTCCTGCGAGAGCCGCTCGACAGGCTGATGGGCGACCCCCACGCCATCGACGGACACGCTCAGTCCTGGCGCAACATCGAACAGCGCATCTATGACGCGGTGGACTTCTTCGTCGATGAGGTGAACAAGACCACGTCCACCTGGGCGGCGGAGTCCGCGGAGGCGTACCGGCGCCGCGCCCGCGACCACGCCCAGTCCGTTCAAGCCCTGGGCAAGATCGCGGACGGCATGGGTAAGGCGACCACGATCGTCGGCGCCATGGTTGGCGTCATGCGCAACACGATCCGCGACATCGTCGCTGAGGTGGTCGGTGCGTGCATCTCCAAGGCCATCCAGGCGGTGACGGTCGTGCTCATCCCGAAGGTCGTCGCTGAAGTGGCCATCCTGGTCAGCAAGACCAGCGCCAAAATCTTCAACCTGCTCAAGCGCCTTTTCGCCGCGATCAAGGAGATGGGCGTGGCGACCCGCCAGATGGGACACCTCATCGAGCAGATCGGGCAGGCCAACCGCAACGTCACTCGTCTTGAGGCATTTCGTTTGGAAGCCTTCGACTTGCATGGCACGGGATGGATGGGGGCAAAGTCCGGGTTGTCCCATGCCAAAGGCGCCTACGACCTCCTGAGCGACGGGCAGATCGCCGTGACCGGGCCGGTCAGCCGGGTGGTGATCGAGACCGGCCGTAGCGCGAGTCAGACCAACAGCGCACAGAACACCGGTTCGGCAGGGTCTACCCTGACCGGAAAAGACCCGGAACCGCTCCCCATCGACCTTCCGCTCTGACAGGGCTTGTCATGGAACCGCTAAATGAGCGAATCGCCAAACGACGCGCCGAGATCGCCGAGGAGCAGGCAGCCCTCGACCGGGAGGACG
>DASRYP010000513.1:0-8264 GCA_035687165.1 Actinoplanes sp.
TGCCGAGGCAACCGGCCTGGGCTTCGTGATGGTGCTCTCACCCATCCTTACCTGCGGTAACGCTTCAGATCAGCTCTGTGCGCAAGTCGTGCGCGCCGGACGTCCCACTCCCCCGGCCGGCCGGTCAGCGCCGTGCCCCGCCATGTCGACCGCACGCCGTCGGTGCTGGTCGCGTGCTCCGTGGTCATCCCGTCCGCGGCATCCCAGCTCTCCAGCGGGTGCACCGACGCCGCCGAACTGGTCCTTGGTCACCTCGGCCACGGTCTCGAAGGTCAGGCCGTCGGTGGAGCGGGCCACGACGTTCGAGATGCCACGGCCCGCGTCGATCGGGAGCCGCACCCGGTAGGCCAGGGAGATGTGGACAAAGCGACTCCTTGGCGTGTCGGCGCCGACCGTGCGAAGAGTGTCGCCGCCCTCTCTTCGGCCTGGTGACCGGCCGGGTGCCGTGCTTGCGGTGCAGCAGCGTGAGCAGCGGTCCACGGGCGGCCAGCCGCAGCGGCACGGGGAAGCGATGCCCGAAGGCACCCCCACCGCGGAGCAGAAAGCGCAGCACCCGGGCGGGCTCGGCCCGGCAGCGCGCCGGAAGTGCCATGCGTCCCGCCAGAAGCCATGACCGCTCGAAGTGATCCTTAACCTACAGGGCTAGTAGGTTTTCGCGACCCGGACCCACCTGCTGCAACGTCCGATCAGGTACGCGCGATCACGTTCGCGACAGCAGCCGGCGCCACCAGGTGGCACGCCGATAGCGGGGGCATTCCGCCGGCCCGCATCGAGAGCATTCGGCGCCCTGCCGGTAGTGCCGGTGAGCGCCGGGCTTGTGTCCACAGACACAGAGGGCTTCATCAGTGTTCATCGTCTCACCAACGGTAAGGCGGCCCGGAGGCTACGGGGGCGAGGCGGTTTACCCGGCCTGACCAGCGGCGCACCGGGCCGACGCGGGTCGACTCGCCGACGAAGTTATCACCGTTCTGCACCCGAATAAACACGCTCAGTAATGCCCGTATTCGGTGACCCAATTCACTCCGAGCAATCCGGCATTTTCGACAGGCCCGGAATGGCCCATCTAGATGGCACTATGCAAGGCTTGTCACCTTCAGGGCCGACCCGCCCACCCGCGGTATAAATGTCCGTTACTGGTGGTAACGATGTGGCGCAGATCTTCTGCAGTAGCCCGTGTGAATACACTGCGGTCATCCGGTTGGCGACAATGATCCACCTAGCCGCCCACACGATGTCTATTCGGTCAGTTGACGCTTGGTAGCGGCTTGCTACGTTAGTCGACAGAAGCGAAAGCCCTACGCTTCTTGCCGACAGATTCGAAGATCGAACCGCTTGGCCGCCCCGGGAAGGGACCGACATGGAGTTTTTGACGCCCGCCACGAACACGTGGGGTGACGGAGGTACGTCACCGACTGTAAGCGTGGTGATTCCGACCCTCAACGAGGAGCGCAACCTCCCGCATGTGTTCGCCAAGCTGCCGGCGGACATCAACGAGGTCGTCCTGGTCGACGGCGGCTCGGTCGACCGCACCGTCGAGGTCGCCCGCGAGCTGCGCCCCGACGTGGTCGTGGTGCACCAGACCCGCACCGGCAAGGGCAACGCCCTGGCCTGTGGCTTCGCGTCCTGCACCGGCGACATCATCGTGATGATCGACGCCGACGGCTCGACCGACCCGGCCGAGATCCCGCTCTTCGTCAAGAAGCTGGTGGACGGCGCCGACTTCGTGAAGGGCAGCCGGTTCAACCACGGCGGCCACAGCCACGACATCACCAAGCTCCGCAAGCTCGGCAACGACGGGCTCAACCTGGTCGTGAACGTTCTGTTCGGGACGAAGTTCACCGACCTCTGCTACGGCTACAACGCGTTCTGGCGCAGTGTGGTGCCGGTGCTCGACCTGCCCGACACGGCGCTGCCGAAGAACGCCGACGGCACCAAGCACTGGGGCGACGGCTTCGAGATCGAGACGATGATCAACATCCGGGCCGCGGTCGACGGGATGAAGGTCGGCGAGGTCGGCAGCATCGAGCACCGCCGCATCCACGGCGAGACCAACCTGAACACCTTCCGGGACGGTGCCCGCGTGCTGCGCACCATCTTCAGCGAGTTCGGCCGCATGCGCAGCCAGAAGCGCACCGGTGAGCGTCGCCCGGGCGGCGTGATCGTGCACCAGCAGCCCGGCACCCGGGCCCACGGCCTCAAGCCGGCGCCGCACGCCACCGACCCGCGCCCGCCGGTCACCCGCAAGCGCGACGAGGTCGGCGCGCTGAGCACCGACATCAAGCCGGTGCGGGCCCCCTCCGCGCTCGACGACTGACCTTCGCCGCGCCCGTCCCCACCCCTCGTTCAGGAGACGCTCCCGTGGATTCCACCCCTCTCGACACGACCATCGTCATCCCGACGCACACCGAGGACCGCTGGTCCTCGCTCGTGCGGACCATCGCCTGCGCCATGTCCCAGCAGGCCGCGCCCGCCGAGGTCGTCGTGGTCGTCGATCACAACCCCGCGCTGTTCCACCGCATCGAGCGAGAGCTGCCGGGTGTGATCGTCCTCGAGAACGCCTTCGCCAAGGGCGTCTCCGGCAACCGCAACACCGGCGCCTTCCACGCGAAGACCGCCCTCGTCGCCTTCATGGACGACGACATCACCGCCGGCCCGGAGTGGCTGGGCCGGCTCATCGAGCCCTTCTCCGACCCCCGGGTCGTCGGCACCGGCGGCGGCATCATCCCCGCCTGGGAGCGGGAGAAGGCGCCGAGCTGGATGCCCGAGGAGTTCCTGTGGGCGGTCGGCGGCTCGTACGCCGGCATGCCCACCGAGACCTCCCCGATCCGCAACGTCTGGTCCGCGAGCATGGTGGTCCGCCGGCAGATCTTCGACGCCGTCGGCGGTTTCCGGGTCGGCTTCGGCAAGCTCGGCGACCGCAACCGTCCCGAGGACACCGAGCTCTGCCTGCGGATGAGCGCGTACGACGGCGGCCAGTGGATGTACGTGCCGGGCGCGATGATCCGGCACGAGGTGCCCGCGAACCGCTCGACCTTCCCGTGGTTCGTCAAGCGCTGCTACGCCGAGGGGCGCGGCAAGGTGCAGATGGCGGGCCTCGACCAGGGCGGCAGCGACACCCTGGGCACCGAGCGTTCCTATCTGTGGTCACTGCCCAAAGCGGCCGTACGCAACCTGGCCACCGGCCGCTTCGGAAAAGCCGGCGGCATCGTCGCCGGCGTGGCCGCGGCCGGCTGGGGCGGGGTCGTCGAGACCGTCGCCGCCAAACGCGCCCCCAAGACCGACCAGCCGCTGGAGGCCGCACGATGAGCGCCGACGTCACCCGCGTTGTCATCCCGGCCCAGCGCACCGCCCCGGCCGACGAGACCCTCACCGTGCCGGGCATCGTCCGGGACCTGGAGCTCTCCGAGCCGCTGCCCACCATCCCGGCCGTGCAGCCCGAGGGCCGCCGCGCCGAGCAGGTCTGGTTGCTCGTCCGGCTCTTCTCCGAGCCGCTCGGCGCGCTCCTGCTCGACATCCCCGAGCAGGGCCTCACCCCGGCCGACCTGGCCGCCGCGGTCGAGGCGGAGCTGGGCTCCCGGGTCGGCTCCGTGCCGCTCGACGGCATCAAGGCGGCGGGCGAGCCCGAGTTCCTGGCCAAGCGGCGCGAGGTGCTCGGCACCGCCCCGCACATCACCGTCGTGGTCTGCACCCGCGAGCACCCGGGCGAACTCGCCCGCTGCCTCGACAGCCTGCTCGCCCAGGACTACCCGTCGTTCCGCGTCCTGGTCGTCGACAACGCCCCGGTCAGCGAGGCGACCGCCGAGGTGGTGCACTCCGCCGCCCGCCGCGGCCCGGTCGACTACCTGCTCGAGCCGAAGGCCGGCCTGTCGTTCGCCCGCAACACCGCCGTCCAGGCCACGCCGGGCGAGATCCTCGCCTGGCTCGACGACGACGAGGTGGCCGACCGGCACTGGCTCGCCGAGGTGGCCCGCGCCCTGCACGAGCACCCCGACGCCGACGTCGTCTCCGGCGTGATCGTCCCGGCCGAGCTCGAGACCCGCGCCCAGGTGTGGTTCGAGCAGTTCGGCGGGCACAGCAAGGGCCGCGGGTTCAAGCCGGACGAGTTCGGCCCGCACACCGCGCACCTCCAGAGCCCGCTCTACCCACTGCCGCCCTTCGGCACGGGCGCGAACATGACCTTCCGTCCCGGCGTCATCGAGCGGATCGGCCTGTTCGACACCGCGCTCGGCGCCGGCACCCCGGCGATGGGCTCCGAGGACACCCTGGCGTTCACCCAGGTCCTACTCACCGGCGGCACGATCGTCTACCAGCCCAGCGCGGTCACCCGGCACTACCACCGGCGCGACCTCGAGGGCCTGCGCAAGCAGATGGTCGGGTACGGCACCGGGCTGGTCGCCGCGTACACGAGCCTGTTGATGTCCCGGCCGGCTCTGCTCTTCCCGCTGCTCAGGCTCGTGCCCGGCGCGCTGCGGGAGCTGACCGGCACGGACACGGCCCGAACGGCGACGATTCGCGAGGACTTTCCCCAGGAGCTGCTCGCGGCCAACCGCCGTGGGATGCTGGCGGGACCGCGCGCCTACCTGAGGTCGCGCCGCGCGGCACGGGCTAAGGTACGCGCCAGCCAGACATAGCTCCATCGACCGGGTGCGTTGCCCGTCAACGCGTCCCGGTCCCAGCGCCACGACGTACGGAGGCCCAGACCCATGCAGCAACGCTCCGGAACGCCGGACCAGCCGGCCGGTGACGCCACCGTCCGGATCGTCCTCGGCGCCGCCGGCGACGCCCATCCGTCGCCCGACGCGACCGCGGTGATCTCCACCGTCGACAAAGACGCGACGACCCGTCTCGAGGTCAGCGACCGGACCATCCGGATCCCGATCGGGCCGGACGACTCGTCGGAGACCCGTTACCTGCCGGCCCCGGTGATCACGACCGGGGGCTCGGCACTCTCCGCCGAGCCGGCCGCCGCGGCCGACCACGAGACCGGCGCCGACCACCGGCCCGAGTTCGCGGTCGTCGGCGTGATCGCCGCCGTCGGCGGCCTGCTGGGCCTGGTCGTGCACGGGCCGGTCAGCCTGCTGCTGCTCCTGGTGTTCGTCCTGGTCGGTCCCGGCGCGGCGCTGATGTCGGTGGCCAACGTCCGCAACCGCCCGGTCTCCTGGGCCCTCAGCGTGGCCGGCAGCCTCGCGATCCTCACCATGCTCGCGGTCCTCACGCTCTGGGCGCAGGTCTGGCAGCCGACGGCGTGGCTGAGCGTGTTGGCCGGTGCCACCGCGCTCGGCTCGGCGGTCCAGTTCATCCGGCTCAGCCGCGCGGGCGTGCCACTCATCCTGGGCCGGGTCGGCAAGCCGTACGACGCGGTCGACAACGGTGTGGTGCTCGCCGCCGTGCCGTGGGTGACGCTGGCCGCCGGCGTCGGCCTCTGGGCCCTCGCGCTGACCCGGCTCGACCCCGACCAGGTCGGCCTCTACGGCTTCAGCGCCGCCCTGGGCGTGCCGTTCGTCGTCGGCGTCGTTCTGATCTTCATCGGCTTCGCGGTCGAGCTGTTCGGCCGGGCCCGCCCGCTCGTGCTGGCGGCCACGCTGATCGTCGTACCGATCATCATGCAGGCCACCGTCCCGCTGCTGGACGGCACGATCGAGTATGCCTGGACCTACAAGCACATCGGCGTCGTCGACCTGATCCGCGACTACGGCACGCTGATCAGCGGCTCCGACATCTACCAGCAGTGGCCCGGCTTCTTCGCCGCCGTCGCGATGCTCTCGCACGCCTCCGGGGTCGACGCCATCTCGTTCGCGGCCTGGTCGTCGCTGACGTTCGCGCTGATCACCTCGCTGATGGTGGCCGCCCTGCTGCGGCAGTTCACCAAGGACCGGCGGATCATCGCCCTGGCCGTGGTGCTCTTCCAGGCCTGCATGTGGGTCGACATCGGCTACTTCTCGCCGCAGGCCCTGGTCTTCGCGCTCATGCTCGCCTTCTGGGTGATCGTGACCCGCTGGCTGATCGGCGCCCCCGAGGTCAAGGGTGCGCCCAAGGGCCGCATCGGCCAACTGCGCGCCTGGCTGGTGCGGGGTATGCCGCCGCGGATCGAGACCGACGCCCGCACCCGGCGCTGGGCCGCCTTCGGCGCGGCCGGCCTCTTCGCCGCGATCGTGGTGACCCACCAGCTCACCCCGGTGCTGATGATGGTTCCGCTGGTCGCGCTGGCGATCCTCGGCATCCTGCGCCCCCGGATCTTCGTCCTCGGCCTGATCGCGATCATGCTGATCTTCTTCGTGCCGCGGCTGGGCTCGGTGAACAGCCAGTACAACCTCTTCAGCTTCGACATCTTCGCGAACGCCTCGGGCAACTCGGCCAACTGGCGTACGCCGGAGCAGGAGTTCTCGGCCACCGTGTCCCGCGCCCTGGCCATCGGCGTCTGGCTGGCCGCCCTGATCGCGGTCTTCCTGGCCCGCAAGAAGCTGGGCCGGGTGCTGGTCCCCGCGGTGATCGGTTTCCTTCCGATGGCCACGCTGGTCGCCGGCAACTACGGTGGCGAGGCGATCTACCGGGTCTTCGCGTTCTCGATGCCCTTCGTCGGCCTGCTGATCGGCGTCCTCTGGGCCGGCAAGGGCCGCCGCGGCATCCCGGCCATGCTCGCCTCCGGCGTGCTGCTCTCCGTGCTGCTGCTGGCCGGCCTGCAGGGCCTGCAAGGTCAGCTCATGGTGCACCAGGTGCGGGCGACCGACATCGAGGCGGCGGAGTACTTCTACGCCAACGCCGAGCCCGGCTCGGGCCTGGTGCTGGTGGCTCCGAACTTCCCGACCAAGCTCACCGACAACTACGGCGAGTTCAACAAGGGCCACGTCTCGGTCGACATCTCGCTGATCGGCGACCCGCTGTTCACCGGCAACCTCAACGGCAAGCGCCTGCCCGACATCGAGACGTACATCCGCGACATGAACTACCCGACCAACTACCTGGTGGTCAGCGACGCGATGGACGACTACACGGACTACTTCGGCACCGCCGACGACAACGCCATGAAGTCGCTCGACACGGCGCTGCGGGCCTCGTCCGACTGGCAGGTCTTCTACCAGGGGCCGGGCGTGGCGATCTTCAAGCTGGTCGCCCAGACCAACTGATCTCCCGTACGACTGCAGCCCGCCCCCGGTCGACCGGGGGCGGGCTTTGCCGTGAGTGAACGTGCGATTCGCGTGGGGTGTCCGGTTAGCCTCTTCTTGTGAAGCTCAAGTTCAAGATGGGCAAGAAGCAGATCGCCGTGCTGGTGGTCCTCGGCCTGGCCGTCCTCGCCCTCCTTGTCCATCGGTCCCGCGACGTCGAGCAGGCGAAAGCCCTGGACAGCGCCGCCGTGACGGCCTGCAACGACGTCGCCGCGAAGGCCGGCAGCGCCCGCAGCGAGACGGCCCGGCTGGCCCTGGCCGACAAGGTCACCGCCTCGGCGGCCAAGAGCGACAACAACGCCGTCCGGGACCGGGCGCTCGAGCTGGGCCGCAACGCCGACGAGGGCAACGCCGCCTGGCGCTCCAGCGTGAACGCCCTGACCCAGGCCTGCGAGGACGCCGGCTGGACAGCCCCGTGACCCGGACCTGAACAGACCTCTACGATCTCCAGGTGACTACGGCGACGACTGTTGAGGTGGAACGCACCGAACCGGTGGGGGTGCGCGCCGTCCCCGACGTCGTCCGGCGGCGGCTCGCGACGCTCGACAACTGGCTCAACCCGTACTCGTGGATCGTCACTCTCGTCGTCGTGGCGATCGCCGCCATCCTGCGGTTCAACGGTCTGAGCAGCGCCAAGGGCTACATCTTCGACGAGGTGTACTACCCGACCGACGCCTGGGACATGCTGAAGCATGGCGTCGAGTGGAACGACGACGTCAACGGTCCCGGCTACGTGGTGCACCCGCCGCTGGGCAAGTGGCTGATCGCCCTCGGCGAGCTCATCTTCGGCAACAACGAGCTGGGCTGGCGCGTCCCGACCGCGATCGCCGGCACGCTGATGGTGCTGATCCTGATCCGGGTCGCCTACCGGCTGTTCCACTCGATCGTGCTGGCCGGCACCGCGGGCCTGCTGCTGACGCTCGACGGCTTCCAGCTCGTCCTGTCCCGGGTCTCGCTGCTCGACATTTTCCTCGGCCTCTTCATCCTGGCCTCGTTCGCCGCCCTGGTCCTGGACCGCGACCATTACCGGCGCCGACCGCTGCACGCCCTGGAAACCGGCTACGACCCCGAGAGCCGCCCGAAGGCCCCGTTCATCGTCCC
>DASRYP010000514.1:0-19053 GCA_035687165.1 Actinoplanes sp.
ATCTCGTTGATCGCCGCCCGAGCCGACCCCGGCTCGCTGTCCGGCTGCACCCCCAGCGGATGCAGATCACGTTGGTCATCGGTCATGAACTTCCTCCTCACCTCACGAGGATCTCCTTACACAGACCATCTGACACCCCCGAACCCGGACAACGCCGCGTTCCGCCGGGCCTTCGAAGCCTGTCTGGCGACGTCGCAGGCCCTGTCCGCGCGGCCCGGCGGCGGTCACGACCCGGGCGCGTTGAAGGCCACCGACATGGACGCCGTCGTCACGGTCATCCGCAACCGGCAGCGCCGCGACGGCAGCGGCCCACTCTCCTACGGCGCCCGCTCCGAGGTGCTCAGCTCGTTCTGCAAACTGCTCGACGCCGGCCGCCGCCTACAGCTGCTTGACCATCTCGCCTCCGCGTTCGCCCGCCAGCAGCACCACACGATCCCCTACGAGGACTCCTCCGAGGACCAGGCCGGCAAGGCCATCCCCGAACTGGTCATCGCCCAACTCGACGCCCACACGCATCTGATCGGCGGAAACACTGCCTACGGAGACTTCCCACTCGAAGCGGTGCAGGCCATGTTCCGCACCATCTACATCCTGCTGCGCGACACCGGCCGCCGCCCCTGGGAAGTGCGCTGGCTGCGCATCGACTGCCTGGACACCGACGCCGGCGAGTACGTCCTGATCTGGGACAACCGCAAGTCCCGCCGGAACCGGCGCCGGTTGGAGATCGGCCGGCAGACCGCGTTCGCCGTACAGGAATGGCTCGCCATACGGCAGACACTGAAGATCCCGGCTCACTCGCGGACCTTCCTGTTCCCCGCGACGAAGAACGGCCACGACGCGTGCATCGACGCAGACACCCTGGCCAGGATGCTCCGCCGCTGGGTCGACAGCTTGCCCGAACTCGTCACCGACACCGCCGACAAAGACGGACAACCGCTGCCCTTCGACCGCAGCCGCGTGTTCGCCTACGCCTTCCGGCACACCTACGCCCAACGCCACGCGGACGCCGGCACCGACCTGCACACGCTGCGTGACCTCATGGACCACAAATCAGCCGATACCACCCTGGGCTACTTCAAAGTCTCCGTCGAACGGCGCCGCAGCGCGGTGGAGACGATGCGCAAACACGTCGTCGACCGCGACGGCCAGCCCACGTCGACATCGTCGGCGACCGCCTACGAAGCCCGCTCGGTCGCCGTGCCGTTCGGCAACTGCACCGAACCATCCAACGTCAAGGCCGGCGGCAGCCAGTGCCCGATCCGGTTCCAGTGCTCCGGCTGCGGCTTCTACCGACCCGACCCATCCTTCCTCCCCGCAGTCGAGGACCACATCCGGGCACTCAAAGCCGACCGCGAGACCGCGCGGGCCTTGGACGTCGCCGCGTTCGTCGTGCGCAACCTCACCGACCAAATCGACTCCTTCCAGAACGTCGTCACCAAGATCCGGACCCAACTCGCCGCCATGCCCGATAGCGAACGCCTCGAAAGCGCGGTTCACGAGGAATTCGCGATGCTCGTCGGCGATAGCGTGGACCCGCTGGCGTTCGGAGGCGACTTCGAGACCCATGTGACGGTGCGCTGCGACCGCTCGGACGTGGACCTTCTGAGGCCCGGCCGCAACGTCAGGCCCGAGCGAGGGCGGCTCGATCGACCTTCCCGTTGGGGCTCAACGGCAGGCTCGACAACAACGTCACCGAGGGAACCATGTGCTCCGGCAACCAGCGGGCGATGCGTCGTTGCAGGTCCACCGGATCGAGGGTGCTACCAGCAGTCGCCACCACGAAGCCGGCAAGCTGTATCTTGTCCGGGCCGCGCCGCCGGACCACCGCCGCCGCCTGGGCCACCCCGGCCTGTCCCCGCAGCGCCGACTCGATCTCCCCCAGCTCCACCCGAAACCCGCGGAACTTGACTTGTTGATCTACCCGTCCGGCGAATTCCAGCAGACCGCCGGGAAGCCTGCGCGCCAAGTCGCCGGTGCGAAACATCCGCTGACCGGGTGCGCCAAAGGGATCGGCCGGGAAGCGCTCGGCGGTAAGGCCGGGACGGTTCCAGTACCCGCGGGCGAGGCTGGGTCCGGCGACGTACAGCTCACCCACCTCGCCGGCACCGACTTCTCGCAACGAATCGTCGAGCAGGTAGATCCGGGCGTCGCCGACCGGCTGCCCGATCGGCACGAACGGCACCGGTGTCCGAGTTCCCGCATGCAGCTGGAACTCGCAACAATTCACGGTCGCCTCGGTTGGTCCGTAGGAGTTGTAGACCGCCACATCGGGATGCGCCGCCCGCCACCCGTCCAGGGCCGGGGCCGACAACGGTTCTCCGCCCAGCACCAGGGCTGCGGTCGGTGACAAATGGTCTGGTAGAGCCGCGAGGATCTCGAGGTGGCTGGGCGTGGCCTTGAGGAGAGTCGATTGTGGAGCCCGTGCCGCCGCCTCGTCAGTAAGCTTCCCCAGCCAGACCTGGCCGCCCGAGCAGAGCTGTGCGTAGAGCGGCGTCACTGTTAGGTCGAAGGCGATCGACGAGTGGATGAGGCTGGATCCAGGCACACCCGGATAACGGGCCGCCGTGCGTTGAATGTGATTGCTCAACGATCGGTGCTCCACCACTACGCCCTTGGGGCGTCCGGTAGATCCGGAGGTGTAGATCAGATAGGCCGCATTCCGATCGTGAAGTACCGCCCGGCGCTCGGCGCGGGTGAGGTTGTCGTCGCGATAGTGGGTGACCTCTGGCATCCGGTCGAGCGCCATGAGGCTATCGGAATCCGCCACCATGTACTCGACACGTTCCCTCGGATACTCGGGATCGATCGGTACGTAGGCTGCTCCCGATTTCAGGATCGCCAACAGCGCCGTGACTAGCTCGACGGACGGCGACAGCAGAACCGCCACCCGGCTTTCGGGGCCCGCACCGCCCGCGATGAAGTGCCGGGCGAGGCGATTGGCGTTGGCATTGAGTTCGGCGTAGCTCAGCGATCCGCCGGCTGCCGCGACGGCCGGCGCGTCCGGCGTCCGTGCGGCTTGCCGCTCGATGAGCTCGTGTACGAACATCAGGCGCATATGGTCACGCCGCGGCCGGCGCGACGGTCGGCGAGCATGCCGCCAGGGAGGTCGGTTCCCCCATCGCGACGAGTATCCGGCGTGTGCCACGGTAGGAATCTCGGCCGTGGGCGGCGAGCACGTTGTCTACCAGCAGGACGTCGCCTGGTCGCCAGCGCTCACGGCGCGTCGCGTGATCGTAGGCGTCGTTGAGCGCCGCGACGTCTTCGGCAGTCAATTCGCTGCCGTCACCGAACGCTGTGTCGAAGGGCAGCCCGTCGTCCCGATAGCTGAGCCGCAAAGCTTGGAGAACCTCCGGCTCTAGCGACCACCGGCTCCAGAACGCCGCATGGTTGAACCAGACTTCGTCGCCGGTCACCGGGTGGCGGACAAGTGCCGAGCGCCGTTGCCGGGTCCGCAGGCCCGAGTGACCGATCCAGTCGTAGGCGATCAGGTTGTCCCGGCAGTACCCGGCGACCGACTCGCGCGAATCCGTGCCGAACGCCGTCGTCCACGGCAGGCCGACGTCGTCGTGGTAGTTGCGGCGAAGCTGCCAGCCGACCTTACGGAATCGGTCGACCAGGGTCTCCGGCAATCGGGCGAGGACCTCGCGGACGTCGGCGACGGTGGTCGCCCCACCGGCGCCGGGGGCTTGCAGGCAGCAGAACATCAGCAGGCCGGGGAACTCGAGGGTGTAGCTGTTCTCGTTGTGCAACCGGAGTGATTGCCGGGCCGGCAGGTCGGTCGAGGAGAAGACGTCCCGGCCGAAGGCGCTGCGCGGAGTCGCCTGCTCTCGGTACACCGCGCGCTGGTCGGTGAGCACGTCCCGGACGGCCGCGAAGTCGTCGGCGCCGGCGATGGGCAGATTACGGATCATGAGCATGCCCCGGTGCGGCAACTCGTCGCGGATTTCCTTCCGGTTGTCGCTCAGCCACTGCACGGCGGCGGCCAAGCCCAGATCCGCTGGGCTGTGGACAATCGGCGGCTTGCCGGGATGGGCCTGGACGTGGATCGACGGCATCGAGTGACGATCTCCCCTCGTTAGCGACCGTCCGAAGTGGATCGTGACGGCGGCGCTCTCGAACGTCGTTACCCTTCGGCAGGCTAACTGACAATGCGACGGGGCACTAGCCCAAGCCGCGAATTTTCTTGATCGAGCAGCCGGACAGATGATCAAGGTGTGCGCACAGTGGCAGCATTTATTGCCCGAATCTGAACCGGGAGAGCGCGCGTTTATCGAGCTTGGCAATAGTTTCATCGAGTACCTGATCTTCGGCATCCAGTAGCGGAGAGTAAGTTTGCGCCCCGGGGCGAATCCGCGTGACGGAGAAATGAGACATACCTCATGCCGGTCGCCTCGGCAGCCGGGCGTAGAGATCACTCTTTGCAGTTTTTCTGCTACTTTTGTCCTGTTTGACGCCAAGTCAGCTACTACTTTCAGCTACATCGTGATGAAAGTTTGTTTGGCTTGTGGCGAGCGGGTTGACATGAACGCGTTGGCGGACTTCTATGTTTCTTGTCGGCCAAATCGGGTGTTATAAGCACTCCGCCGGCCGACTGCCGAGCTGTACGGGGCGAACAGGCGCTGGCAAGTGCATCCAATTCCGGACCATGGCCGGGCGGTTCTTTCCTGCCTATTGATGGGCATCGGTCACTCCACTCATCAATTGTTTGACCCCGGCGTCGGCATTTCCGCTGGCCGCACCGTATTTGTGCAGAGGAGGTGACCAAAGATGACGAACGAGGAGTTCATCGCGTCCCGCGAGGCGGGCGAGCACCGCACGAAGTGGTAATCGACTGAAGCACATCGCGGTAAGCGCTGGTCGATCGCCGCGCGCGATCGTCCAGCGCCCCGACCGCAGCGGAGCACCCACCTGGCGGAGAGGGGAATCAGTGTTCGCCGGCTTGATGGACGAAGACGGACTACGGCAGCTGAGCGAGCGGGAGTATGCGGAGCGCCTCAGGCAGATCGAGAAGACCATCGCCGACCAGCCGGCCGACGAAAGCCTGCTGTCGACGCTCTGCGCCTGGGCCGGCGGGCATGCCGACTGGAACGTCCGGCGAATCGCCGTTTCCGCCCTGGGCGATCGGTTCGTCGAGCACGCCCCGGCGCGCGCAGCCATCTGCGAGGCCACCCACGACGATGTGGACTGGGTAGCGTTCACCGCCATCCAGACCGCCGGGCAGCACCGGATCCCGGAGGCCGTCGAGCACATGATCCGGATCTCCGGCTGGCCGAGCAACTTCAGCCGTCCGGCGTACGCGCGGAAACCGGTCGGATGCGGAGCCGCCTTCACCAAGCAGGCGCTGTGGAACTTCTTCGGCAGTCGCGACCCGCAGACCCTGCGGGAACGCGAGGACGAGCACTTCTCGGACAAGCGCGAGCAGGTCGCGGCGGCCAAACGCGAGCCGGATCTTCGCGACGTGGTGCTGGTGCCGGGCGGGCCGTTCATCGCCGGCGCCAACGTCACCGAGGTCGGGCCGTTCCAGATGGACGACACCGACAACCCGCTCAGGGTCGTTGTGCTGCCGCCCTTCTCCATCGACCGCACCACGGTGACGAACCGGCGGTGGGCCGAGTTCCTCCGCGACATCGGGGAGTCCAAGGAGTTCGCCCACCCCGACGAACGCGACGGCAAGGACTACACCCCCGCGCACTGGCGGGATCCGCGGTTCAACCAGCCTGACCAGCCGGTCGTCGGCGTCGACTGGTACGACGCCTGGGCCTTCGCGCGCTGGGCCGGGGGACGGTTGCCGTCGGAAGACCAGTGGGAGAAGGCGGCACGCGGGACGGACGGTCGAAGCTACCCGTGGGGCGACGAGTGGGACTCGTCGCGCGCACAGAGCATCCTCAGCGCGTACGGGGTGGCGGAGTTGCGCGACCTCGAACAGCTCGAGGAGCTTCTGGTCCGGACTTCCCTGGACTGGCCGCAGCACCCGGTGGTGAACGCTGACTCCCTGCCGGCCGGAGCCAGCCCGTACGGGGCGCTCAACATGGCCGGCAACGTATGGGAGCTGACCCGTACCAACTTCTTCTCCCGCGAAGACATGTCGCCCTTCTTCAAGGGTCGCCGGGGCAGCGACTTCATGAACCGGCCGGACGCCTTCCACGTTCTGCGCGGGGGCACCTGGACCTCACCGCCGGTCTGCCTGACCACTTTCTACCGAGGCAAGGACCTGCTGACCGACCGTCACAACGAAGTCGGCTTCCGCTGCGTCTACGACGCCGTGCCCGCTTAGGAGCCCGCCATGACGACCACAGACACCGATCAGAGCAGCGCGGATTGCCGGGAAGAACTCGTGGCGGCGATACAGCTTTTCGCCCGGCTGGGTTACGGCGAAGGCATCGCCGGCCACATCAGCGTCCGCGACCCCCAGGAGCGGGATTGCTACTGGGTCAACCCGTTCGGCATGGACTTCTACCACGTGCGGGTGCGCGACCTGCTTCTGGTCGGGCCCGCCGGAACGGTCCTGACCGGCGCGGGCCGGCTGAACCCTTCGGTCGATCCGCTGCACGGCGAGCTGCATCGCAACCGTCCCGACCTGGCCGCGTTCGCGCACACCCATTCGCTCTACGGGAAGTCCTTCTCGGCCTTGGGTCGGCTCCTCGACCCGATCACCCAGGACGCCTGCGTGTTGTACCGGCGGCATGGCCTCTACGCCAACTTCCGGGGTCTGGTGAACGACCGGCAGGAAGGCAAGGAGGTGGTCGAGGCGATGGGCGACGGCACCGCGGTCATCCTGCAGAATCACGGCTTCCTCGCCGGCGGGCGATCGGTCGCGGAAGCCGCCTGGCTGTTCGTCGTCATGGAGCGCAGCGCCCAGTCGCAGCTGCTCGCCGATTCCGCCGGCACCGCGATCGTGATCGGCGACGAGATCGCCGCCGCCACTGGCCGGGACCTCAGCCTGCAGGAATACACCGAATTGCAGTTCCGGAACCTCTACGAGACGACCTGCCTGTCGCGTTGATCCTCGTCCCGGCGGAGCGTCTCTCGACGAAAGGAGTGGTTCGTTTGCGCATCGGACTCAACTTCCTGCCCACTGTCGGCCCGTCCGAGACCCCTGCGGACCAGTTCTATCGCGAGTGCCTCGACCTCTGCGTGGCCGCCGATGAGCTGGGCTTCGCGCACGTCAAGGTGGTGGAGCACTACTTCTATGAATGGGGCGGGTACAGCCCGGACCCGGTGACGTTCCTGGCCGCGGTCGCGGCGCGCACCCACCGGGTACGGCTGGTGACCGGGGCGGCGGTGCCGGCATTCACCCACCCGATCAAGCTGGCGGCGAAGCTGTCGATGCTCGACAACTTGTCCGGTGGCCGGCTGGACGCCGGATTCGGTCGCGCGTTCCTGCCGACGGAGTTCGAGGCGTTCGGCGTGTCGATGGACGACAGCCGGGCCAGGATGCAGGAGGGCGTCGAAGCCATCCGTCGCTTGTGGACCGAGGACGGGTTTCGGTTCGGCGGGAGGTTCCACCAGTTCGGGCCGTTGCCGCGGTTGCTGCCCGTCCCGGCGCAGTCGCCACACCCGCCGATCCTCATCGCCGCCACGATGTCCGAGGAATCGTTCGCGTGGGCCGGCGCGCAGGGCTACCACGTGATGATCATTCCGATCGTCGCCAGCCACCAGCGCCTCACCGACCTGCTCGCGATCCATCACCGGGAATGGCAGCGGGCGGAACACCCGGGGACGGCGCGCAAGCACGTCAGCTACCACGCCTACGTCGCCGAGCGATCGGCCGAGGCGCACCGGCTGGCGGAGCAGCACTTCGGCGACTATCAGCGCAAGCAACTCGTCGCCTACGGCAGCTGGCGCGGCGTGGCCTCCGAGCAGTATCCCGGCTACGAAAAGATGGAAGAGGCGGTCCGGCGCACCGGGTACCGGGATCTGGTCGACGCCGGCAACGTGCTCGTCGGCGATCCCCCGGAACTGGTCGGCGCGCTCGAGGAAGTGGGCCGTCGCTATCCCGGCGCCGAGGTCAGCCTGCACGTCCGGTTCGGGAGCGTGACCCACCAGGAGGCCATGCGGTCCGTACGCCTGCTCGGCACCCAGGTGCTGCCGAAGCTCGCCGGCGAGGACGGCGAGGCGCCCCGATGAGCGACGTGCCGTCGACCAGTGTCGCCCGGCTTGTTCGCGGCGTCGCACGCCGCTCTCCGGACCAGCCGGCTGTCGCCGCGGCCAACCACGCGCTCACCTACGGCGAGCTCGACGAGCGCGCCGAGGAACTGGCCGCTCGGCTGACCGCGCGCGGGGTCGGCGCCGAGACGCCGGTGGCGGTGCGGCTGCCGCGTTCGGCCGAGCACATCGTCGCCACCCTGGCGATCTGGAAGGCGGGCGGCGCGTGCGTGCCGGTCGACCCGGCGCTGCCGGCTGGCCGTGCCGCCGCTCTGCTCGCCGTGGCCCGCGTCGCACTCGAGGTGACCGAGGACGGCCGCATCGAGCACGTCGCGGACAGCCCGGTTCCCGCCGGAGGCGGTGGCGAGTTGGGCTGGGCGCCGCCGCCGGGCGAGGGCGACCGCATCGCGTACGTCTTCTTCACCTCCGGTTCCACCGGCGTGCCCAAAGCCGTGGCCGTCCCGCATCTCGGCATCGTCAACGAAGCCGGGTGGACGGGGTCCGCCTTCGGGATCGGACCCGGGCAGCGCGGCAGCTGGCTGTCCTCGCCCGGGTTCGCGATCTCCCGATGGGAAGTGTGGTCGTCACTGGCCAATGGCGCCTGTGTGGCGGTCGCCCCGCCGGGCACCGAGTGGGATCCAGTAGCGGTCCGGGACTGGCTGACCGCGGCGAACGTCACCTGGAGCATCGTGGTGACCGGAATGGGAGAGCGGTTGTTCGGACTCGACTGGCCCGGCCACGGCCGCCTGCGCCTGCTCGTCACCGGCGGCGAACAGCTCCGTATCTGGCCCGACGGTCTGCCCTTCGAGGTGGTCAACTCGTACGGCGTCACCGAAGCGTCCAGCGTCCGGCTGGTCTCCCGGCTCGGCCGGGCCTCGGCCGACGGACGCCCGCCGCCGATGGGGCACCCCATCGCGAACACGACCGTCCACGTCCTGGACGAGAAGCGTGATCCGGTCGCGGCCGGCGTGGTCGGCGAGCTCTACCTCGGCGGACTCGGGTATGCCCGGGGCTACGTCGCAGACCCGGCCCGCACCGCTGCCTGCTTCGTCGCGGATCCCTCCACCATGGAGGGCCGGCTCTATCGGACCGGCGATCTGGTCCGGCAGGATCCGGACGGGGCCGTCCACTATGTCGGGCGGGCCGGCGACGACCTCAAGGTCCGGGGCGTCCGAGTCAATCCGGCCGAGGTGGAAGCGGTTCTGATGGCTCATCCGGCGGTGGGCTCCGCCGCCGTCGCGATCCGCTCGGACAGGCCCGACGGCACGCAGATCGTCGCGTACGTGGTGCCGCGGCCGGGCGTCGATCTCGTCCAGATGAACACTGTTCGCGCCCATCTGGCCGCGCAGCTGCCGCACCAACTGGTTCCCACCGCGTTCGTACAAATGGCGGATCTGCCGACCCTGCCCAGCGGGAAGGTGGACCGGGTTCGCCTGCCGCGACCCGACGCCGAGGTTTGCGGGATGGGTGGGCCCACGCCGCCACGCGACGAGGTCGAGACGATGGTGCTCACGGTGTTGCAACAGGTTCTGGAGCGCGACGTGCTGGGCGTCGACGACGACTTCTTCGCCAACGGCGGCGACTCGCTCGCCGTCGCCCGGGTCGCCGACGAGCTGGCGAAGCTCACCGGGCTCACGCCGTCGGTCGAAGCCCTGTTCGAAGCGCGGACGGCCGCGTCCATCGCCGAGCTGATCCGCCGGCTCCGGGCGCGCGCCGTCGAGCACGCATCCTCGGCCGAAGCCGGCAGTGGCTGGGCCGACGAGTTAACAGCCGACGAGATGGCCGACCTGCTGGCGGTTCTGGAACGGGAAGGGTGAGGGACGTGCCCGAAAATGTCGTCGAAAACGCCGCCGAGCAGCGGTCTGCCGTGCTGAGCGCGCGGCTCAAAGCGGCCTTGGCGAACCGGCCGCCGGATGCGCCGCTCGCCTACCCCGTATCCCGGTTCGCGCGGGGGCTCTGGTTTCTCGACCAGCTCCAGCCGGGTGGCACAGAGTTCGTGCAGGGCGTCGTCGTGCGGCTGTCGGGCGACCTGGACGAGCCCGCGTTGAAACAGGCGTTCCAGCAACTCGTCTCGGAACAGCCCGCCTTCCGCACCACCTTCCCGACCGGCGAGTCCGGCCCGGTCCGGCTCGTCCGGCCGACGGCCGTGGCCGATCTCCCGGTGATCCGCACACCGCGCACAGAGTTGACGGGCGAACAACTGCTGAGCCTGTTGGACGGCTCGGCCGCCCTTGAGCCGTTCGACCTGGCCGCGGGGCCACTGTTCCGGTGCCGCCTGGTCCGGGCGCCGGGCAGTTGGAGCGCCCTCGTCCTGCTGGTCCATCATCTGATCTGGGATGCGGAGTCCGCTCGGATCCTCGTGACCGACCTCGCCGCCCGCTACGACGCCGGCGGGCGTGGCGAGCCGAATCGCCACGGCTCGCCGGCGCCCGAGTCACCCGCGCCGGTCGCCTCGCTGAGCGATGACGACCGCGGCGGCTGGATCGCCGGTCTGGGCCGGACGGCGCCGTTCGTCTGGCCCACACCGGTTCCGGCGCCCGCACCGTGCGCGGTGGTGACCCGTGGCCTGTCCGCCGACCAGGCTGACGCGCTGCGATCCGGCTTCGCCGAACTCGGGTGCACACCGTTCATGGTGGGGCTGGGTTGCCTGTGGCTGGCCCTCGCGCCGTATCGCTCGGACGGTGCGGCCGTGATCGGAGCTTCGTTGTCGGTGCGGCCGCCGGCCGCCGCCGGCACCGTCGGCTACTACGTCAACACCCTTCCGGTACGTGTGGAGGCCGGTCCCGCAATGTCCGGACGGGAGTTCCTGCACGCCGTCCGGGACGCTTGCGTGCATGTCCTGCGGCACCGCCTGGTCCCGCTGGAGGACGTGGTTGCGGCCGTCGCCCCGGCCCGGACCGTCGGCACGACGCCGCTCACCCAGGTAGTCTCCGCCTACAACCGGGCGCCGGCTCCGCTGCGCACGGCCGACGGGCTCATGATGACGCTCGACCGGCTGCCCGCCCGGCGGCCGAAACGCGATCTCGAAGTGGCCTGGAACGAGACGCCCGACGGGCTCGTCCTGCGGCTCGAATACGACACCGGCCGGCTCTCCCGATCGGTCGTGGAGCGGATCGCCGACGAGACCCTGCGGCACTTGACCGCCTTCGCCGAAGACCTCGATCGCTCCGTCGACACGGTGTCCGCCCGATCGCCCGAGGCCACCGCTGTCTGCGCGCAGCCCGACACGGCGACCGCCGCGCCCGCGGACGTGCCGGCCGATCCCTGGTACCGGACGATCGTGGAACTCTGGCGGGACGTGCTCGACGTCGAGGACGTCCGCGAGGAGGACAACTTCTTCGACCTGGGCGGCCGGTCGCTGGAAGCCGCCCGTCTGGTCACCCGGCTGAATCGGCGGCTGGGCACCGAGATTCCCCTTCGGCTGGTGTTCGTCACCGACTCGCTCACCGACTTCGCCGACACGATCATCCGCGAGCACCGGCGGGACACCGCATGACGAGCCGAGGCTTGGCGAAGCCGGCGGCCCCGGCCTTCGCCGGACGAGTCGGCCGGCTCGCCACCTCGGCGATCGGCTCGGTACTGGGCCAGAGCAGCGCGGGACTCATCGGCCTGGCGGCCGGCAGCCCGGCGCCCGAGTCGTTCGGCGCGGATGCCGTCGCGTCGGCGGCGGCCCGGCTGCTCGCCGAGCGTGGCGACGCGCTTCAGTACGGCGACACCTCCGGGCTGCTCGAACTGCGGGAGTGGATCGCCGGCCACGTCGGCGGCCTGCTCGGCCGGGAATGCAGCGCCGCGGAGACGGTCCTCACCCACGGCTCGCAGCAGGGGCTCGACCTGATCTGCAAGGCCTTGCTCGACCCCGGCGACGTGGTCGTCGTCGATCGACCGACCTATGTGGGCGCTCTGCAGGTGTTCCGGCTGTACGGCGCCGACGTTGTCGACGTGTCGCTCACCGAAGGCGACGGCCTGGCCCGGCTGGAGCGGCTGCTCGCCGGAGGAACAGCGGTGAAGCTGCTCTACGTGGTCGCCGACTATGCCAACCCCACCGGCGCTACGCTTGCCCTCGAAGGGCGGCAGCGCCTGACGGAGTTGGCCGCCGAGCATGGTTTCCTGCTGGTGGAGGATGACCCGTACGGTGAACTGGGCTACCGCGACGGCGCCGCCCGGCTGCCGGCGATCGCGTCGCTGAGCCCGTCGGTCATCCGGATGGGCAGCTTCTCCAAGGTTCTGTTCCCGGCCGCACGCCTCGGCTATCTCACCGGCCCCGATCGCCTCGCCCCGGTTCTGCACACCCTGAAACAGGCGGCCGACCTCGGCAACTCGCGCTTGCTCGAGCTTCTGGTCAATGATCTGGTCCGCACCGACGGTTACCTGCAGGCCCGGATCGCCGACGCCCGCAAGCTCTACCGAACCCGCCGCGACGCGCTCGCCGGGGCACTGCGCGACGCATTCGGAAGAGATCTGGAATTCGACGTACCAGACGGCGGCTTCTTCATCTGGGCCCGCCTCCCCGGCGGCGCCAGCGCTTCGCGACTCCTGCCCGAGGCGCTCGCCGAAGGTGTGTCCTTCGTGCCCGGTGCAGCCTTCTACGTCAGCAGTCCGGATGATGCGACGCTGAGACTTTCCTTCTCGCAAGCTCCGTCCGCCACGATGAACGAGGCAGTCCTCCGGCTGCATCGGGCATGGCGTCGAAGCGCGAGGAATTGATGGTGGTACGGATAGGCAAGATCGGCGGGACCTTCGGCTCGTTCGCGAGCGCGTCATTCGCCGTGCCGGAGTTCCTGGCACGGCCGCTGGTCGCCCGGATCAGCACCGGCGCCAACGTCGTTCGCCCGGTTTGGTTTCTCTGGGAGCAGGATTCGTTCTGGGTCCTGATCGGACCTTGGTCGCGGCTGGGTGACCGGCTGGCGCGGGATCCGCTGTTCGAGCTCGTGGTGGACGACTGCGACCTTGCCACCGGCAGCGTCCGGCAAGTGATCGCTCGTGGCCGTGGCACGGTCGAACGGTTCGACGTCGAACGGGGACGCCGCAAGCTGCGCCGGTATCTGGGGAGCGACGAGGAGCGCTGGGACGTCCGGTTCAGCCTGGACGGTGACCCGAACGAGCGCGGAACGCGGTGGGCGCACCTGGCTCCCGACACGATGTGGATTGCCGATCTGTCGTTCGTGCCTGCGTCGACGCCGGCGGGGCGGGGCCGATGAGCACCGTCGAAGACCTGTCCTACCGGGCGGTGCTGCGCAATCGCCGGCTGGGTGCGCTGCTCGCCGGTGACCTGACCGCGTACCTCGGCAACGGGATCGTGCTGGTCGCGCTCCCGATCCAGACCCTGCTCGTGCACGGTGCGACGCCGGCCGCGCTGGCGATCGCCGCGGTGGGCACCAGCTCCTACCTGCTCGGTACGGTCGTGGCCTTCGTGTTCGGCCTCAGCAGCATTCGACTGTCGCCCCGCACCCTGCTGCTCGCCGACTGCCTGCTGCGTTCGGTCGTGCTCGGCGCCCTCGGTCTGCTTGCGCTGCACGGCGATCTGACCCTCTGGACCCTCGCCGGCGGGCTCCTGGTCGGCTCGGCGTTGCGATTGGTGGGTTCGAGCAGCCGGCGATTACTCGCCACCGGCATGGCTGGACCGGAGGGCCTGTTCGCCGTCAACGGCCTGCTGGGCACCGGCAGCAACCTCGCCCTGTACGTGATCGGCCCGGTCCTCGGCGGCGTGCTGGTCAGCACGATGAACCCGGGGGTGGCCCTGCTCATCGACGCTGGCTGTTCCCTGGTGCTGCTTACCGTCGTGCTCCTCGCCGTGCCCGCCCAACCGGCCGCGACCACCGGCACGACGGCCTCGTCGTCGGGATGGCGCATTCTCCACCGCTTCCCGGTCGCGGCCCGGCTGTTCATCGTCGTCTTCTTCTTCAACCTGTTCTACATGCCGGTGGAGATCGCCCTGCCGCTGCTCGTGCAGGGACAGTTGCACTCCGGCGGCGGGGGCCTGGGCGTGCTATGGGGTGGTTTCGGGGTCGGCGCGCTGATCGGCGCGGTCCTCACCGGCCACCTGCGGCGCCTTCCCCGCATCACCCTGCTGGTCGGCATCATCGCGGGCTGGGCGGCGGCGGTCGTAATGCTCGCCCTGGCGCCCGACCTGCTCGTCGCGACGGCCGCATTCGCCGTCGGCGGCCTGATCTGGGCGCCGTTCACCCCGGTCGCGTTCAGCCTGGTGCAGTCGCTGCTGAGCCGCGACGAGCAGCAACCGGTGGTGGTGCTGTGGACCGCCGGCGGAACGGTCGCGGCGCCCGTCGGACTCGCGCTCGGCGGTCCGCTGATCCAGCTGGCGGGCACCCGCGGAGGGCTGCTGGTGTCCGCCGCGCTCACCTTGGCCCTCGTCCCGCTGGCAGTGCGGGGCCTGCGGCAAGCGGAGGTCCGCCAGGACCGTTGACCGGCCACGAGCACCACCGAACCGAGGGGACCCGAATGGACGGATACACGACGTCGACGTGGGGCGACAGCCTGCCGGATTTCGACTCGCTGGTCTGGGCTCAGGGAAAGGACGAGGATCAGGCTACCGAATTCCTCGCCCGGCTCGCCGGTGCGGGACCCGCACTGGAGCTGGGAGTGGGCACTGGCCGGGTCGCCCTGCCGCTGGCCGCCCGGGGCATAGCGGTCACCGGCATCGAAGCCTCCGCCGGCATGATCGAGCAACTGCGCGCCAAGCCGGGCGGCGAGCAGCTCACCGTCGTCCACGGCGACTTCGCGGACGTGCCGGTCACCGGTGAATTCACCCTCGTCTACTGCGTGATCAGCACGTTCTTCCTGTTGTTGACACAGGAGGAGCAGCTGCGCTGCTTCGCGAACGTGACCCGGCGGCTTGCTCCGGACGGCGCCTTCGTGTTGCAGACCTTCTTCCCGGAGCCGTACCAGTTCGAACAGCCCCAGATGACCGAGACGATGCACGTCGACGTGGCCGGCGCCGTGTTGCTGATGTCCCGGCACGATCCCGTGCTGCAACGCATGGACCGTCAGCAGGCGGCCATCACCGCAGCGGGAATCCGCCTCTACCCCATGGCATTCCGGTACGCCTGGCCGACCGAGCTCGACCTGATGGGCCGCCTGGCGGGGCTGCACCTCGCCGAGCGCTGGGGCGGCTGGCGCAACGAGCAGTACCGGGCCCGCGACCAGTACATCTCCGTGTACCGCCGGAGCAGGAAATGAGCGTCCCGCTGACCTGGAGCCAGCAAAGCTACTGGTACACCCACCAGGTCCGCCCGGACCGGGACAGCTCGAAGGTCGCCACCTCCTGGGCTGTGCCGCAGGGGGCGGGTGCCGAGGCGGTTGCTCATGCGTTGACCGAACTCGCCCGCCGGCACGCTTCGCTGCGCACCACGTTTCCGCTGGACTCAACGGGCGTTCCCAGCCAGGTTGTGCACCCGCCGCGGCCGCCGGAGCTGCCCTCGTACGAGGCGGCAGATGCCCGTGAGGTGCGGCGGTTGACCGCGGAGCTCGCCCGCCCGCCGATGAATCCGCAGACCGACCTGCCGGTCCGGGCCGCCCTGGTCACCCGCGACGGCAGGCCGGAGCGGCTGATCGTGGTGTTCAATCACATCGCGGTCGACGGTCTCAGCATGGAGATCCTCTGGCAGGATTTCAGCGCCCTGCTGACCGGTTCGCCGATCAACCGGCCGACCGGCCGGAGCATGGTCGAGCAGGCTCAGGTGGAAGCGTCGTCGGCGCAGGAAGCCCGGCGAGCCCTGAAACACTGGGACGAGTTCCTGCGCGCTGTTCCCTGTACGCCCTTTGCGAACTTCCGCGCGCTTGCCTCAGCCGGTACGGCTACCTATCGCAAGGCGCATCTCGTGGTGGACGGCCTGCACGAGGCGGTCTGCCGGCTGGCCCGGCGCCGGCGCGTCGTCCCGTCGATCGTCTATCTGAGCGTCTTCAGCGTCGTGGTCGCCCGGCTGACCGGCAATCCGTTCGTCGGGCTGTTCGCCTCGTTCGGCGCCCGGCCTCCGGAGCTGGAGAACACGGTGGGCTGCCTCTTCCAGCGTTCCCCGTTCTGCGTCGAACTGCCGCCGTCGTTGCGGATGGTGGAGGCGTTGCACCGCACCCGGGATGCTTACCTGACGGCGTGGGAGCACAGCCACCATCCCTATGCGAACGCCCGTGAGCAACAGGTCCGGGCCGGCGCCGAACGGGGCGGCGAGATCCGGCTCGGCATCACCTACACCTACTACGATTCGGAACTCATCGGCGAGGTGTGGTATGACACCTCGACACCGCAACCGCGGCTGGTGTGGGTCGATCCCGGCAAACGCGACGACGAGGCGGACCTGCGGTTCAACGTCCGGGTGAATCGGGGAGAGGCCACGCTCATCGGCCTCGCGCACCGTTCGGTGCTCGGCGCCGGCGACCTGGCCGCGCTGCTGACGGCGACCGCACGCCTGTTGTCCGAGTGGGCCACCGACCAGGATGTCGACCTCCTGGACCTGACGACCCTGGCATCGTCGTACGGACTCCCGGCGCCGGTCACCGAACCCTCCTGGACCTACCTCGATCGCGGCTGGATCGACCTGTCCGGGCTTCGTGCGGCGCTGGAGGCGGTGCCCGGGGTCGACGCCGCGGATGTGTTCGACGTGGCCGCGACCGCCGGCCGGCACGAGCTGGTCGCCGGCGTAACCAGTGCACAATCGTTGCGGGAAGCGGACTTGCGGGCGCACATCCGGGCGGCCGCTCGCCGGCGTGGCGGCCTTCGCGAGCCGGATCTCTTCCTCCTCAGACACCAGGTACCAGCAGTTCGGACACTCGAGCGGTGGCAGGACGCTCCACCCGCCCGCGCCGGCACGGCACCTTCGCCGAGCGAGAAGGTCACCGTCCTTCGCGCAGCCGTGGGCAAGTGCCATGGCGGCGCCGATCCGGATCCCGCGCTCAGCTACGTGCACGGCGGCGGGCGGGCTGCGCTGGCGGCGGCGGTGCTCGCCGAACTGCGCCGGCAGAACTGGGCCGGGCTGACCGTCGACGACCTGCTGTCGACCGTCCCGCTCGGCCATCTCGGCACGTCGCTGCGGCCGGCGAGCTGATGGAAGTGCGCGCGATCTCAGCGGGACGCCCGGGCCGGCGCGAGAACGAGGATGTCGTCGTCACTGTCGGCGATCTCGTCGCGGTGCTCGACGGTGTCACCGCGCCGGCCGCCCTCGACTCGGGCTGCGAGCACGGACCGGCCTGGTACGCCCGGCAGCTTGCGGGCCACTTGGCGCAGGCGTACCTCCGGCACCCGGCTGCCTCGCTGCCGGATCTGCTCGCCGCGGCCATCGGCGGTGTTCGCACGCTGCACTCCGGATGCGATCTCGCCAATCCGGCGACACCGGCCGCCGCAATCTGCGTTCTGCGCGCCGGGCCACAACAAGTTGACTACCTCGTTCTCTGCGACACCACGCTTGTGCTCGACTGCGGCGCCGAGCCCCGGGTCATCACCGACGACCGGCTCTCGGCGACCATCACGGCGCTGCGCGCCGCGGAGCCGAACGAGCCGCTTACCGGAGTCTCGCCCGAGGAGGTCCGCCGGCGGCATGCGCTGGCGCGCAACCCGTACGCCAACCGCCCCGGCGGGTATTGGATCGCCGCGGCCGACCCCGCGGCGGCCTGGCAGGCGATGACCGGCAGCATGCTCCGGCACGGCACCGATCGGGTACGGCGGGCCGCGCTACTCACCGACGGGGCCCGCCGCGTAGTCGACGATTTCGCGCTGACCGACTGGCCCGGTCTGCTCGACCTGCTGGCGCACCCCGGGCCCGCCACGCTGGTCGACCGGTTGCGTGCCGCGGAGCTGAGCGCGAAACCCGGCCGTCCGGGCGCCAAGACACACGACGACGCGTCTGCCGCCTTGTGCGTTTTCCCGAAGTGGAACACCGAGGAGGGAATCCGATGATGCGGCTGCTGATCACCGGAGGCCACGGCTATCTGGGCTCGGTCCTGGCGCAGAAGGCCGTCAACCGCGGCCATCGGGTGGTCGTGGTGGACCGGGTGCCCGCCGTGCCGGACCCGGAGGCGGCGACGCCCGGCGTGCTGACCGTGGTGAGCGACCTCCGCAACGCGGAGGACTGGCGCACGGTGCTGCGCCACGTCGACGTCGTCGTCCACCTAGCGGCGGTGGTCGGCGATCCGGCGTGCGACGCCGACCCCGAGACCGCTTGGGAGACCAACTATCTCGGCACAGTGCGCCTCGCCGAGGAATGCCGCCGGTACGGCGTGCGACGGCTGATATTCGCCTCCACCTGCAGCAACTACGGTGCCTCCATGGGACCCGTCGCGGACACCTGGTCCCCGCTCAACCCGGTGTCCGGCTACGCCCGGAGCAAAATTCTGGCCGAGCATCACTTGCTTTCGGTGCGCGGGGCGCACCTGCGTCCGACCATTCTGCGGTTCGCCACGCTGCACGGCCTGTCCTCGCGCATGCGCTTCGACTTGGTGGTGAACCGGATGACCGCCGCCGCCGTGCACGAAGGCGCGATCGAGGTGCACGGCGGCGAGCAGTGGCGCCCCTTCCTGCACGTCCACGACGCGGCCGACGCGATACTGTCCACATTGGCCCTCTCGCCGGCCGACACGGTCCTCAACTGCGGATCATCGGACCAGAACTACCGGATTCTCGACGTCGCCCGGCTCGTGCAGGCCGAAATTCCCGAAGCGACATTGATCCGTACGGCCGGCAACGACCGCCGGGACTACCGGGTCGACTTCGACCCGATCTATCGCCAACTCGGGTTCCGCCCGAAACGCGACGTGCCCGGCAGCATCCGGGAGATGGCCGCGGCGTTGCACGAAAAACGTTACCCGCACTACAAATCGGCCCTGTTCAACAACCATGAGGCGGTGCGTACCGGATGAAAGACCAGCGGCTGGCGGTGCTCGGCGATCCACCACGCTTCGCCG
>DASRYP010000515.1:0-7297 GCA_035687165.1 Actinoplanes sp.
ACCCGGCCGTGGCGACGAATCACCCGGCACTTGTTGCAGATCTTCTTAACGCTCGGCTTGACCTTCACGGTGTGCCTTAACTCTCAGGACGGTTTTCCTCTGGGGTTTTCCGCCGCGGGTTAGAACAGTCGGACGGGATCAGAGAAATCCCCGCGACCCCTACTTGTATCGGTAGACGATGCGCCCGCGGGTCAGGTCGTATGGCGAAAGCTCCACCACGACCCTGTCCTCGGGCAGGATGCGGATGTAGTGCTGCCGCATCTTGCCGCTGATGTGAGCCAGAACCTTGTGACCATTGGCGAGTTCGACGCGGAACATGGCGTTCGGCAGCGGCTCGATCACTCGGCCTTCGATCTCGATGGCTCCGTCTTTCTTTGGCATGTCCTCCGCTACCTGACATTGGGGTTCGGGGTTGGCGTGCGACGTCTTTTCCGCGATCGTCTCCGACCGCGAACCAGCCGCGGCACCCGCTCGCCTCGAAGCGCTGAGGACATGCGGGAGTGGACGCTGCGCGCCAGCTAGCCAGTGTACGCGCGCCGTCGCGAGGACACCAAACCGAGGTCGCCGATACCCGGGGTCGGGTGTGTCGCACCCCGGGGAACCGGACAAATGACCGCTTAGTCCCCTGGCTTGCGTGGTTTCGGCGGCAGATCGCCCCGTGCGACGGCCTCGGCGATGAAGGCCTTGCGCTGCTCCTTGGTCGGCTTCTCCGGCAGTTCCCCCGCCGCGATGGCCCTGGCCTGCAGAGCCTTGCGGTCCCGCTTGTGCTCACGCAGCCGACGCCGATGCTCCGCCTCCTCGGTATGCTTGCGGGGCTCGTCCTTGGCGAGACCCGCGGCGGTCCGCACGAGGAGCACTACACCCCACGGGCCCACGACCCAGACCGGCCAGTAGAAGTCGGGAACGCCGTCGGCTACCCAGGCGATCGCCCAGATCAGCGTGAAGAACGCCACCACCTTGGCGTAGGACGACCAGAGATGCCCCAGCCACTCGTTGCGCACCGCCCGGCGATCGGACCGGGAGACGGCCGCCAGGACGGGCGCGGGCGGCACCGGGACGACCGGCCCGACGTTCGGCAGATCGGTCAGCAGACGGTCGAGATCGGCGTAGGTCTTGGCCGCCCACGCGCCCTGGAGGCGCTCGTCGTACTCGGCCAGGTCGAGGCGGCCCTCGTCGAGCGCGAGGCGCAACTGTTCGGCGACCTGTCGGCGGTCGTCGTCGGCGGCCCGCATCCGCTCTCGGCCCATGTCGTCCATCGTGCCGCGCGAACCCGGTCAGCGCCCACGCCCGAACCGCCGGCCGAAGAAGCCGAGGATCAGCGGGATCAGCATCCAGACCGGCCAGAAGTAGCGCAGCTCGCCCGAGGCGATGCTGGTCACCAGCCAGATCAGCGTGCAGACGAGCACGACACCCGCGTAGGGGCCGACCCAGTGCGGGTTGCCCGACCGGTCGGCCGGGGAGCTGTTGACCGGGCCGGCGTGCGGCGCCGCCGCGGGCTGGAGCTGCGAACGCTCCACCGGAACCGTGCCCGGCAGGTCGCCGAGCAAACCGTCGAGGTCGGCATACGTCTTCGCCGCGTAGGTACGCTGCAACCGCTCGTCATACTCGTGCAGATCGAGGCGGCCCTCGTCGAGCGCCGCCTTCAACTGGTCCGCCACCGCTTTGCGGTCAGCGTCGCCGGCCCGCATGTCCTCCCGACTCATGCGTCCCAGCATGCCCGAGAGAATCACTCGTCGGTAGGTCAGACCTGACGCGACGTAACCAGATCGCCCAGCCGGGCCCGGCCGCCGTCGTGCGCCGTGGTCACCCAGACACCGTCCTCGAGAAGGCACATCGTGTGCTCGACGTGGGCGGCGATCGAGCCGTCGCGGGTCACCACGGTCCAGCCGTCGGCCAGCTCGGCCGTCCGCGGCGAACCGGTCGTGATCATCGGCTCGATCGCGAGGCACAGTCCGGGCACCAGGCGCGGGCCCTTTCCGGGCTTGCCGTGGTTGAGCACGTGCGGGTCCTGGTGCATCTCGGTGCCGATGCCGTGCCCGCCGTAACCGTCGACGATGCCGTAGCGGCCGCCCTTGCGGACGACCTTCTCGACGTTGAACGACACGTCGGTGAGCCGGCCGCGGCCGTTCGCCGAGCCCCGCGCGGCGGCGGCGATCCCGGCCCACATCGCGTCCTCGGCGACCTCGGCCATCCTGAGCAGCGCCGGGTCGGTCTCGCCGACGCCGACGGTGATCGCCGAGTCGCCGTGCCAGCCGTCCAGGATCGCGCCGCAGTCGAGGGAGATCAGGTCGCCCTCGCGCAGCACCTGCTCGGGGCTGGGGATGCCGTGCACGACCTGATCGTTCACGGAGGCGCAGATCGACGCGGGGAAGCCGTGGTAGCCCTTGAACGACGGGATCGCCCCGGCGTCGCGGATGACCTTCTCGGCGATCGCGTCGAGGTCGCCGGTCGAGACGCCCGGCGCCACCGCCTCGCGCATCGCGTCCAGCGCGGCGGCGACCACCAGGCCGGCGCCGCGCATCTTCTCGATCTGCTCGGGAGTCTTCAGCTGAATGTCCAGCTGGGCACGCCGCATATCAGCCCCCGTAGGACCGGAGGGCGTCGATGGCGCGCACCGTTACGTCCTCGACCGGTCCGGTCGCGTCGATCCCTACCAGCTTGCCCTGAGCGCCGAAGAAGTCGACCAGGGGTGCGGTCTTGTCCGCATACTCCACCAGGCGGTTGGCGATCGTCTCGGCCTTGTCGTCGTCCCGCTGGAACAGCTCCGACCCGCAACGGTCGCAGATGTTCTCCTTGCTGGTCGGATCGAACTCGACGTGCCAGATCTTGCCGCAGCCCCGGCAGGTGCGCCGGCCGGAGAGCCGCCGGATGACCTCGTCGTCGTCGACGACGAGCTCCATCACCAGATCGAGCGCGGTGCCGAGATCGGCGAGGAGCTTGTCGAGCGCCGAGGCCTGCGGAACCGTGCGCGGGAAGCCGTCGAGCAGGAAGCCGTCACCGGCGTCCGGTTCGGCCAGCCGGTCCCGGACCATGTTGATGGTCACCTCGTCCGGAACCAACTGCCCCGCGTCCATGAAGCGCTTGGCCTCGACGCCCAGCGGCGTGCCCTGCGAGACGTTCGCCCGGAAGATGTCGCCGGTCGAGATCTTCGGGACGGCGAGATGGGCGGCGATGAACTCAGCCTGGGTCCCCTTGCCAGCCCCGGGAGGGCCCACCAGCACCAGCCGCACCTACATCGCCTCGCTCAGGTGAGTCGTTGTCCTTGAGATCCTCGACGCCAGAGCCCCCCGGCTCCGCGTCGCCACTACCGCAGGAACCCTTCATAGTTCCGCTGCATCAGCTGGCTCTCGATCTGCTTCACCGTTTCCAGACCCACACCCACCATGATCAGCACTGCCGTACCACCGAACGGGAAGTTCTGATACTGCTGTTGATCCAGCCAGATGAAGAAGAAGTTCGGCAGGACCGAGATCAGACCAAGGTACAGCGCGCCCGGCAGCGTGATCCGGCTGAGGATGAAGTCCAGGTAGTCGGCGGTGGGCTTGCCCGGGCGAATACCCGGGACGAATCCACCGTACTTCTTCATGTTGTCCGCGACCTCGGTCGGGTTGAACGTGATCGAGACGTAGAAGTACGTGAAGAAGATGATCAGCAGGAAGTAGACGCCGATGTAGATCTCGCTCGTGGGGTCCACCAGCCACTTCTGAATCCAGAGCTGGAAGCCGTTGAGGTTGTTGGCGTCGAAGAACTGCAGGTAGAGCTGCGGCAGGTAGAGCAGCGAAGAGGCGAAGATGACCGGGACGACACCCGCCTGGTTCACCTTCAGCGGGATGTAGGTGGACGTGCCGCCGTACATCCGCCGGCCGATCATGCGCTTGGCGTACTGGACCGGAATGCGTCGCTGCGCCTGCTCGATGAAGACGACCAGGGCGATGACGACCAGGACCAGCAGGATCACCAGGACGAACTTGCCGACACCGCTCGACTCCTTGATCGTCCAGCCCTCGCCCGGGAGGCGGGCGGCGATCGAGGTGAAGATCAGGACGGACATGCCGTTGCCGACGCCGCGGTCGGTGATGAGCTCGCCGAGCCACATGACCACACCAGTACCGGCGGTCATCGTCAGCACCAGGACGGAGAGCGTCAGCCACATCGGCAGCCCGGTGTTGTTCGGGATGATCTGCAGCGTCGGGTCGTTCTGATCGCAGGCGTTGTTGAAGAGCTGCCCGGTCCGCGCCAGGGCGACGAACGCCGAGGACTGCAGGACCGCGAGGCCGAGGGTGAGGTACCGCGTGTACTGCGTGATCTTCGCCTGGCCGGACTGGCCCTCCTTGCGAAGCTGCTCCAGGCGCGGAATGACCACGGTGAGCAGCTGCAAAATGATGGAGGCCGTGATGTACGGCATGATGCCGAGCGCGAAGACCGAGAGCTGAAGAAGTGCCCCACCTGAGAACAGGTTCAACAGGTTGAGCACGCCCTTGTCGGCGTTCTGGGAGTTCACGATGTCAATGCATCGCTGCACGTTGGTGTAGGAGACACCTGGGCTGGGCAGAGTAGCCCCGAGCCGGTACAGCGCAATGATGAAGACTGTGAACATCAGCTTTTTGCGCAGGTCAGGCGTCCGGAACGCACTGGTAAAGGCGGAGAGCAACTTCTTCCTCCTGCGCGAGGTTACCGCCGGAATCGGCGGATGGGGAAGGCATCGGTCCGGACGACCGATATCCCTAGCTGGGAACGGACTCTAACAGTCTTGCCGGTGCGCGGTGTGTCGCGGTAGCCGTCACCGCGCGTAGGCATTCGGCCTGGCGAAGAAAGGCCAGGTCAGACGCCACAAAGGGGATGCTGCCCGAGCGACGCGTTCGCACCACTCGGGCAGACACCCCCGCAAGCCTCACAGCTCGGTGGTGGAACCACCGGCTGCCGCGATCTTCTCCTTGGCCGAGTCACTGAACGCGTGCGCCTTGATCGTCAGCGACACGCTGCCCAGCTCACCCGAGCCGAGGACCTTGACCGGCTGGTTCTTGCGAACCGCGCCGGCCTGGAACAGCTCGTCCGGGCCGACCTCGCCACCGTTCGGGAACAGTTCGGCGAGGCGGTCCAGGTTCACGACCTGGAAGACGACCTTGTTGCGGGGCCGGTTCTTGAGCCCCTTCAGCTTCGGCAGCCGCATGTGGATGGGCATCTGCCCACCCTCGAACGCCGCCGGGATGTTCCGGCGGGCGCCGCTGCCCTTGGTACCACGACCGGCGGTCTTGCCCTTGGAACCCTCACCACGACCCACTCGGGTCTTGGCGGTCTTGGCTCCGGGCGCCGGGCGCAGGTGGTGAACCTTGATCGCCATTACTCGACCTCCTCAACAGTCACGAGGTGGTTCACGGCGAAGATCATGCCCCGAATCTCGGGGCGGTCCTCCTTGACCACCACATCGTTGATCCGCTTGAGGCCCAGCGAACGCAGCGAGTTCCGCTGATTCTGCTGACGCCCGATCCCGGACCGGATCTGGGTGACCTTCAAGCGAGCCATCAGTGCACCGCCGCTTCCGCACGTGCCGCCAGCATGGCCGCCGGCGCCACGTCCTCGACCGGGAGACCACGGCGAGCCGCGACCTGCTCCGGCGACTCGAGGCCCTTCAGCGCGGCCACCGTCGCGTGCACGATGTTGATCGGGTTCGACGACCCGAGGCTCTTCGACAGGATGTCGTGGATACCGGCGCACTCAAGCACGGCGCGCACCGGGCCACCGGCGATAACACCGGTACCAGCCGATGCCGGCTTGAGGAGAACGACACCCGCGGCGGCCTCGCCGATGATCGGGTGCGGAATGGTCGCACCGATCCGCGGAACCTTGAAGAAGTGCTTCTTGGCCTCCTCGACGCCCTTGGCGATCGCCGCGGGCACCTCCTTGGCCTTTCCGTAGCCGATGCCGACGGTGCCGTCGCCGTCGCCCACGATCACCAGGGCGGTGAAGCTGAAGCGACGACCACCCTTGACGACCTTGGCGACCCGGTTGATCGCGACGACCCGCTCGAGATGCGGGGTCTTGTCGACGGGCGCGTTACCGCGGCCGCCCTCACGGCGGTTGTCCCTGCGGTTGCCACCCTCGGTGTTACCGCCGGACCCGCCGCCTCGGCGCTGCTGACCAGGCATTGGTCAATTCCTCCTAGAACTCGAGTCCGGCTTCACGAGCGGCATCGGCAAGCGCGGCGATACGCCCCGCGTACTTGTTGCCACCGCGGTCGAAGACGACCTTGGACACGCCTGCGGACTTCGCCCGCTCGGCGAGGAGCGAACCGACCTTGGTGGCCTGAGCGCTCTTGTCACCCTCGCCGCCCCGCAGGGAGGCGTCGAGCGTGGAGGCCGAGGCCAGCGTGTGGCCCTTGAGGTCGTCGACGATCTGCGCGCTGATGTGCCGCGAAGACCGGGTGACGACCAGACGGGGGCGCTCGGCAGTACCGCGGACGTTCCGGCGGACCCGGAAGTGCCGACGCGCCTTTCCGACAGCCCGCTTGGCGGCGGCACCCGCGCCGTTGCGACGCTTGAGCAGCGTGGCGGTCACTTCTTACCTGCCTTTCCGGCCTTACGGCGGATGACCTCGCCCTGGTACTTGACGCCCTTGCCCTTGTAGGGCTCCGGCGGGCGGATCTTCCGGATGTTGGCGGCGACCTCGCCGACCAGCTGCTTGTCGATGCCCGCGACCGTGAACAAGGTCGGCCTCTCGACCGCGAACGTGATCCCGGTCGGCGGCACGACGTTGACCGGGTGCGAGAAGCCCAGGGCGAACTCGAGGTCCTTGCCCTTGGCGGTCACCCGGTAGCCGGTGCCGTTGATCTCCAGAGTCTTCTTGTACCCCTCGGTGACGCCGACGATCATGTTGGCGACCAGGGTACGAGAGAGGCCGTGGAGTTCCTTGGCCTTGCGCTCGTCGTTGGGGCGGTTGACGTGCAACTCGGCACCCTCGCGCTCGACCGTGATCGGCGCGGCGACGGTGTGCGAGAGCTCGCCCTTGGGGCCCTTGACCTTGACGGTCTGGCCCGTGATGGTGACGTCGACGCCGGCCGGGACCGGGATCGACTTACGTCCGATTCGCGACATGGTTTCTCAGTCTCCAGTTACCAGACGAAGGCGAGGACTTCCCCGCCAACGCTCCGCTTGCGGGCCTGCCGGTCGGTCAGCAGCCCCTGGGACGTCGAAATAATCGCGACGCCCAGGCCGCCGAGCACCCGAGGGAGCTCGTCGGACTTGGCGTACACCCGGAGGCCGGGCTTGGAAACGCGCTTGATGCCGGCGAGGCTGCGCTC
>DASRYP010000516.1:0-5304 GCA_035687165.1 Actinoplanes sp.
CGACGAAGAGCGAGACCGGGTGGGCCTTGCCGATCGCGTAGGCGACCTGGGTCTCGCAGCGCTCGGCCAGGCCGGCCGCCACGACGTTCTTCGCGACCCAGCGCATCGCATAGGCCGCGGAGCGGTCCACCTTGGACGGGTCCTTGCCGGAGAAGGCTCCGCCGCCGTGGCGCGCGTAGCCGCCGTACGTGTCGACGATGATCTTGCGGCCGGTGAGGCCGGCGTCACCCATCGGGCCGCCGATCTCGAAGCGGCCGGTCGGGTTGACCAGCAGGCGGTAGCCGTCGGTCTCGATACCCAGGCCCTCGAGCTCGGGCGCGATGACGTGCTCGCGAATGTCGGGGGTGAGCAGCGACTCGAGCGAGATATCGGCCGCGTGCTGCGACGAGACGACCACCGTGTCGAGCCGGACGGGACGGAGCCCGTCGTACTCGACGGTGACCTGGGTCTTGCCGTCGGGGCGCAGGTAGGGGATCGTGCCGTCCTTGCGGGCGGCCGACAGCCGACGGGCCAGGCGGTGGGCGAGCGCGATCGGCAACGGCATCAGCTCGGGCGTCTCGGAGCACGCGAAGCCGAACATCATGCCCTGGTCGCCGGCGCCCTGGGCGTCGAGGACGTGCTCGCTGTCGCCCTCGCGCAGCTCGAGGGCGCTGTCGACGCCCTGCGCGATGTCGGGCGACTGCGAGCCGATCGAGACGCTGACGCCGCAGGACGCGCCGTCGAAGCCCTTCTTCGACGAGTCGTAGCCGATCTTGAGGATCGTGTCGCGCACGATGCTCGGGATGTCGGCATACGCCTGGGTGGTGACCTCGCCCGCGACGTGCACCTGGCCGGTCGTGATCAACGTTTCCACCGCGACACGGCTGCGGGGGTCCTGCGCCAGCAGGGCGTCGAGAATGCCGTCGCTGATCTGGTCAGCGATCTTGTCCGGGTGGCCTTCCGTGACCGACTCGGAGGTGAACAGGCGGCGTGCCACGGTGCTCCTCAAGATGTTTGTCGAATACAACGTAACGCGGAAGTGTAATCATCGCGCCGCACCGGAGTCGCCTGGGTACGGAGCCGTCCCACCGGCGGCAACCTGGCGTTCCAGGAGCGGCACGACATGGTCGTAAATCATATCGGCCACATCGTCTTTAGGGAGTTCGGCGAAGCTTGTCGTACTGCCGTCGGCCCCGAGCAGCGTGACCTCATTGTGGTCGGCGCCGAACACGCGGTCCACACCCACCTCGTTGACCACGATCAGGTCGGCGCGCTTCTTGATCAGTTTGGCCCGGGCGTGCTCGATCGCGTCGTGCGTCTCGGCCGCGAACGCGACCAGAATCTGCCCCGGCAGCTTGTTGGCGCCCAGTTCGGCGGCGATGTCGGGGTTCGTCACCAAAGTGATCGGCTGGGGCGTACCGCCGTCGGTTTTCTTGATCTTTTGGTCCGCGACGGTGGCCGGGCGGAAGTCGGCGGGCGCGGCGGACATCACCACGACGTCGGCGTCGGCGGCCGCCTGCACAGTCGCGACCCGCAGTTCCTCGGTCGTTCCGACTCTGACGATCTCGACGCCCGCCGGATCGGGCAGGCTCACGTTGGCGGCGATCACCGTCGTGCGCGCGCCCCGAGCCGCCGCCGCGCGGGCCAGTGCGTAACCCTGCTTGCCCGTCGACCGGTTGCCGAGGAACCGCACCGGGTCGAGCGGCTCGCGTGTGCCGCCCGCGGTCACCACGATGTGACGACCGGCCAGATCAAGGTCAAGACCCCGCCGATGTACGCGTAGGGCCAGCTCGAAGATCTCCGAAGGGTGGGGCAGCCGTCCTTTGCCGGTGTCCTTCCCGGTCAGCCGACCTATCGCCGGTTCGATCACCACCGCGCCGCGCGCCCGGAGGGTGGCGACGTTGGCCTGGGTGGCCGGGTTGTCCCACATCTCGGTGTGCATGGCCGGCGCGTAGACGATCGGGCAGGTGGCGGTCAGCAGGGTGTTGGTGAGCAGATCGTCGGCGATGCCGTGCGCGGCCTTGGCCAGCAGGTCGGCCGTCGCCGGGGCCACCACCACGAGCTCGGCGGCCCGCCCGATGCGCACGTGCGGCACCTCGTGCGCGTCGTCCCACACCTCGGTAGCCACCGGCCGCCCGGAGAGCGCGGCCCACGTCGGCACGCCCACGAACCGCAGCGCGGACGCCGTCGGCACCACCCGCACGCCGTGCCCCGACTCGGTGAACAGCCGCAGCAGCTCGCAGGCCTTGTAGGCGGCGATGCCACCCGCCACGCCGAGCACGACTTCCGTCACCGCAGACCCCCGAAGCTCCCGATCGCCGCCACCGGCCGATCACCAACGCTAACCCGCCGCGGATCCCGCGCCGCGAGCTGTGGACAAGTCCGGACAGCAAAGATCCCGCGCCCGGAGAAGGGACGCGGGATCAATGACGTACAAAAACCGGATCAGGGGTTGTCGGTCGCCTCGGCGGTCAGAAGACCGGCGTTGATCTCGCGCATGGCGATCGAGAGCGGCTTCTCCTGCGGGGTGGTCTCGACCAACGGGCCGACATACTCCAGGAGACCCTCACCGAGCTGGCTGTAGTAGGCGTTGACCTGGCGGGCGCGCTTAGCCGCGAAGATCACCAGCGAGTACTTCGACGAGGTCTTGTCGAGCAGCTCGTCGATCGGCGGGTTGGTGATGCCTTCGGGATTCGCGATGGTTCCCACAGTTCTGCTGTCCTAACGTTGTTAGCTGCGCCTTGAGATCGATGCGCCGGGCGGGCCAGAAACTTGGCGTTCCGCGAGCCTTAATGATCTCGAGCCTTTACTGATCTCGAGTTTTAGTGATCTCGAGTTTTAGTGATCTGGGGCTTGCGCCGGCGTCAGGGATGCTGGCGTCAGAAATGACGAACCGAGCAATCCTACCAGCTCATCAGCGGCCCGCTCGACGAAGTCGTTCACCACCGTACGGTCGAACTCCTTCTCGGCGGCCAGTTCCTCGTCGGCGTGGGCGAGACGACGACGGATCGTCTCCTCGTCGTCGGTGCCCCGGCCGGTCAGGCGACGCCGCAGTTCCTCGACGCTGGGCGGAGCGAGGAACACCAGCTGAGCGTCGGGCATCGTGGCCCGCACCTGGCGCGCGCCCTGCAAGTCGATCTTGAGGAGAACCGGTCGGCCCTGGCTCAGCCATCCCTCGACCTGCGCCCGTGGCGTGCCGTAGAGATTGCCGGCGAACTCCGCGTGTTCGAGCAGCTGACCGCCGTCGATCAGGCGCTGGAAATCCTGCCTGGTCACGAAGTGGTAGTGCTCACCGTCGGTCTCGTAGTCGCGCATCTTGCGGGTCGTCACCGACACCGACAGCTTGATCCAAGGCGAGCGCGCCCGGATCAGCTCGATCACACTGTCCTTGCCGACCCCGGAGGGGCCGGACAGGACGGTGAGGCGGGCTGCCGGGCGCGCGTCGTCATCCATGCTCACAGGCTCATTCAACACGAGCCCATGAGTCAGTTCGCAGCGAACTCCCCCAGGAGGGCCTTCCGCTGCTGGTCGCCGAGGCCGCGCAGCCGGCGGCTGTCAGCGATCTTGAGCTTCTCCATGATCTGGGTCGCGCGGATCTTGCCGATGCCCGGCAGTGCCTGAAGCACGGCCGAAACCTTCAGCTTGCCGACGACCTCGTCGCCCTCCGCACGGTCAAGTACGGCGGCGAGGGTGGTCTTGCCGGACTTGAGCTGTTCCTTCAGCTCAGCCCTAGCCTTGCGAACTTCCGCGGCCTTCTCCAGCGCAGCCTTGCGCTGTTCGGGGCTCAGTGACGGGAGCGGCACCAGTTCTCCTCAGGTCCCTATCGCGGCGGTAGTCCAATACCGGCGCTTCTGTGAAACGTGGTGTGCCAGGTGACCAAAGGGGCATGTGGTTCCCGGCGCCGGGAAAACTAGCGGTCAGCGGCACTTTCGGCAACGTGGGGGTACCCCCGCACCTGCTTGGTCAGGCCCTGCTAGGCAGGCCCATTTCACCCGAGAGCGGCCCGACATTCGTCCAGGGCACGGTCCGCGGCGACCCGCAGTTCGGCCTCGCCGGGCCCCGCCGCCAGAACTTCGCGTGAGTACGACGGCAGCACGTTCCGCAGGCTTTCCCCGAAGACGGACCGCAGGTCGGAGGGGGTAGCACCCTGGGCGCCGAGCCCCGGAGCGAGCAGCGGACCGTTCACTCGGGACAGATCGTGGCCCGTATCGCCGATCGTCGCTCCGATTACGAGGCCGTAACTGCCGAGAGGCTCGAAACCCTTATTGAGCAGGGAAATTTCATCAATGATGGTCTGCGCGACGGTCCTTTTGTCCGTTGCGACGGCATGCTGGACGGAGCGTCCCTCCGGATTGGACGTCAGACCGAGAACGAACACGCCGCCGCCGTTCTCGGCCGCGACGTCGAACGCCGGCTGCAACGAGCCGACACCGAGGTAGGGACTCACAGTAATCGCATCAGCACGGATAGGACTCGCTGGATCCAGATAGGCGCTCGCGTATGCCGCCATCGTCGAGCCGATGTCGCCGCGTTTCACGTCGAGCAGGACCAGTGCGCCGGCCTCGCGAGACTGTCGGATAGTTGACTCAAGAATTCCGACGCCACGTGACCCAAATCTCTCAAAAAAGGCCGACTGGGGCTTCAGAACGGCCACCCGATCGGCCAGTGCGTCGACCACCGTACGGGCGAAACGTTCCAGGCCGGCGAGGTCGTCGGAGAGCCCCCACCTGGTCAGCAGGGCGGGGTGCGGATCGATCCCGACGCACAGTCGGCCGCGCTTCTCCATGGCCTCCGCGAGGCGTTTGCCGAAGGTCTCCATCGCGAGCTCCCTCTTCCGTGTCAGCAGTCAGGTGATCAATCAGGTGGCGGCGAGCCGGCCGTCCCCTGGGTAGTCGAGTGGTCGGGCAGGGGCGAGGTCAGGTCGCGGAGACGGCCGCAGCGATGCCCGATGTGATCAGCGCGACATCATCGGGGCCGGTGACGTACGGCGGCATCGCGTAGATCAGGTCGCGGAACGGCCGCAGCCATACCCCGGCCTCGACCCCGGCCGCCGTCGCCTTCGCCATGTCGACGGCGTGATCGAGCTGCACGACCCCGATCGCGCCCAGCACCCGCACGTCCGCGACCCCCGACACGCCGCGCAACGGCTCCAGTCCCGCCCGGAGTCCGCTTTCGATCACCCGTACCCGCTCCGCCCACTCCCCGGAGCGCAGCAGGCCCAGCGAGGCGTTCGCCACCGCACAGGCGAGCGGGTTGCCCATGAAGGTCGGGCCGTGCGCGAGACCGCCGCCCGCCCCCGCTGAGATCGCCATCGCCACCTCGGCC
>DASRYP010000517.1:0-2922 GCA_035687165.1 Actinoplanes sp.
TGGGTCACGTTGCCGACCTCGAGATCCGCGACGAACTGGTGCATCTCCTTGTTCTTGCCCAGGCCCGCGATCCCGAGGAAGTGCAGGCGATCGCCGTAGACCTCCTGCAGGTCCCGAACGCTCTGGGCCTCGCTCGCGCAGGTCGCGCACCACGGCGCCCAGAACCAGAGGATCGTCGGCCGGCCAGCCAACGTGGTCGCGTCGAACGGCTTGCCGTCCAGGGTCTTGCCGCCGAACTGCAGGGTCGCCGGCACGGTGACCGGCACGGGCGAGCCGGACACCGAGGGCAGCGGCGCTACGGTTTCCACGGCGACCGGGGTGGGCGCCGCCGGCTCAGTTCCGCACCCGGCGACGAGCAGCACACCCGCCGCCGACAACAGCAACGCCCGTCGCCTCACTTGACTGTCTCCTCCGTGAGCCGCAGCGCCAGGGCCGGGCAGACGTTGACGGCCTTGCGGGCGCCGTTCTCGAGCCACGGCGGCAGCGGCGTCTGCGGGAACGCCGGGAAGCCGTTCGCGTCCAGGCGGATGATCTCGGGAGCGACCGCCGAGCAGAGGCCGTGCCCGTCGCAGCGGGACCAGTCCACGGCCAGCCGCCGGGCGCCCTGCTCCGCCGTGTAGGGCAGGGGCAGGATGCCGCGGACCGACTTGCCGCAGCCCTCGCCGTTGGTGTGCGCCTCGACGTCCTTGGCGAACACCTCGAGTGCCGAGAGCGCGAACCGGGCCGTGCCGTCCGGGTGGCTGCACGCGCCGCGGCCCTTGACCACACCGGCCGCCTGGCGCACGTTCTCGACCGCGTTGCCGCCGAGCGAAACCAGGGTGACCGCGCGGGCCAGGTCGGGCAGGCCGAGCCGGCACGGGCCGCACTGCCCGGCCGACTCGCCGGCCAGGTACTGCACGACCTGGGAGACCTCGCCGAGCGGGCAGGTCCTGGAGCCGATCGGGATCAGCATGCCGGCGCCGAGCGTGCCACCGACGGCGGCGAAACCCTTGCGCGAGATGGTGACGGTCTGCGCGGACTCGGCGGTGATCCACTTGCCGTGGTAGCCGCCGACCAGCAGGCCGGGGCCGATGTCGGCGCCGCACATGGTCAGCACGTCCATCAGCGGGGTGCCGGTCGGCGCCTCGACCACGGCCGGGCTGCTGGCCGAGCCGCCCACGGTCAGCATGACCGTGCCGGGCTCCTCGGGGATGCCGACCGCGTTGTACTCCCACGGGCCGAGCCGGGCCGCGATCGCGAGCTGCGAGAACGTCTCGGCGTTGGAGAGCAGCGTGGGCAAGCCCATCACGCCGTTGTCGCTGGAGCGGACCTTGCGGCCGGGCGGGATGTGCGCCTCGCCGTTGATGCCGCGCACGAGCGCGCCGCCCTCACCCGAGATGAATCGGTGCGGCACGGTGACGATGCGGGTCGGGCAGGGCATCCGACGCTCGGCCAGGGCTGCCGTGATCGAGCTCTGGCCGATGCCGTCGTCGGCGATGCCGATCACGATCTCCTCGGCGTCGAGCGCGGCGGCGGCCAGCGCGGCGCCGTCGAGGATCAGGTGCGGCGCGCGGGTCAGGATCGCCTTGTCCTTCCAGGACGGCGGCTCCCCCTCGGTCGCGTTGACCACGATCACCGGCGGCAACTCCTGCCGGCGGCAGGAGTCGAGCACCGCGCGCACCTTGCGGGCGAACGGGAAGCCCGCTCCGCCGCGGCCGCGCAGCTCGATGCGGTCGGCCAGGCCGATCAGCTCACCCGAGGAGAGCGCGGCGAACCCGCCGTGCACCTCCTGGTGGGCGAGCAGGTCAAGACGGCCGTACTCGTCGAAGCCCGCGGTGATTCGCGGAGTGCCGATCGCGGTGACCGGCGGAACCTGCGACGCGCTCAATTCGCTTCCCTCCGCGTCGCGTCCCCTCGCAACTGCGACCAGTAACCGTCGTCAGCCCGCTCGTCCTCGGCCGGACCGCGTCCACCACGGCGGCCTCCCCGTGCGGGGTCCTGCTGGTCGCGCCGGGCCCGGCGCGACGCCATGTCGACCAGCGTCGGCGTCTCGTCCGGCTCGACGAAGCCGGACCCGTCGCCGGCCAGGTCGACGAAGCCGCTGCGGCCGTGCCGTCCCGAGTCGGCACGATCGAGGTCGGCACCCCGGTCGCGCCGGTCCCGGGACGCGTCCTCGTACTCCCCGTCGTAGCGGGACTCGGAGCGCGAGCGGCGGGACGGCGGATCGTCGGCGGCGTAGCGCGGGGCGCGCTCGCGGGGCGTCTCGTCGTAGTCGCCGCGGTCGGAGTGCCGGCTCGTGCGCGGCGGCTCGTCGGCCAGCGGCATGTCACTCCGGCGCCGGGAACGCGGCGCGGGCTCCTCGTCCTCGGCGTACCGGCGGCGACGCGCCGCCGGTACGTCCGCGTAGCCCGGCTCGTCCCGCTCCACCCGCCCCATCCGGGTGCCGGTGTCCTCGAACTCGGCCCGCCGCATCCGAGTGCCGGTCGACTCGAACTCGTCACGCCGCGTCCGGGTGCCGGTCGACTCGATCTCGTTCTGGCGCGTCCGGGTGCCGGTGTTCTCCAGCAGGTCGTCGTAGCGTAGGCGGGTGCTGGTGTCCTCGAACTCGGCCCGCCGCGTACGCGGGCTGGGGTCCTCGAGGTCGTCGTAGCGCATCCGGGTGCTCGTGGACTCGAGCTCGGGGCGGCGCATCCGGGTGCTGGTGTCCTCGCCCGGCTGGCGGCGGCCGCGCGGCTCGTCGTACTCGATCTCGTCTTCGGGGCGGCGGCCACGACGCGAGCGCTCATCCTCGTCGTACTGCCGCATCATGCCGGTGGGCTCGTCGTACGTCTCCTCGGCGCTGGCCCGGCGCCGGCGGGAGGCGCCCGGCGCGACCAGCTCGTCACGCTCGACCCGCGGGGCGATGAGCTCGGCGGCCGGGCGGAAGCTGTCGACCACGGCCAC
>DASRYP010000518.1:0-4645 GCA_035687165.1 Actinoplanes sp.
GCCTGCCGCTGGACCGTCGCCTCGGAGAAGCCGTTCTTGCCGGCGCCGATCGAGATCTTGCCCGGCGCGATCGGCTTGCTCTCCGTCGACCTGAAGGAATAGGAGCCGGAACCGTCCGAGGTGGTCTGGAAGGTCCGGCCGGTGCTGTCCTGCATACCGACCGTGGCGCCCGAGACCGCTTTGCCGTCCTGGTCCTTGATGCGGCCGGAGACCTGGCGCACGGCCTGCGGCTTGTCGGGGCCCTTGACGGTGATCGTCGCAGCCGCTGTGCCCGGCCTGGGCTCGCCCTCGATGGTGGCGGAGACGGTCACCGTGAACTGGCGCGTCTCACCCGCGGCGATCTGCGGCGCAGTGAGCTGCACCGAGAACTGGCCGCTGTTGGTGATCTGGTTCCGCTGTTGGCAGGTGTTGCCACAGTCCATGCCGCCACCGTTGACCCGGATGGCCGCGTCGACAGCCTCACCGCCGATGTCGTTGGTGTTGGTGACCTGGACCGTCATGGTGACCCGGCCGCCCGAGAGCACATTGTCCTGCACCTGGGCTTCTACGTCCGGCGGGTCGGCGAGCGCCACCGCGGGCGCGACGAAGACTCCGCCGAGCACCACCGCCAGTAACGCACCGGCCTGGGCTGCCCGGGCTCGTAGGTGCGTCGTCACCATCCACCACCTTCCGGTCGCACGGTCTCCCGGCCGTCTGTGGGGGCCGGTTACATCCCGCGACTAAAACACCGTCGGCCACTATGCCTTGTCGCACGCCCATTGCGCGACCCAGGGCCGCGTACCAATCTCGGCGAACCGAGCCGTATTGTCCGGACGTGTCCCCTGCGCACAGTAAACGTGAGTCCGTCAAGCAAGCGTTGGACGCGCTCGACCGAGGCGTCGAACCCGAGAGATCCGTGCAGCGTGACGCTGTGCGAGTGCTCCTGGCCGAGCTGGCCCGGAAGGCGCCTGGCCGATCGGTGGAGGTTCGGATTCCGCCTTTCGGCGCGATTCAGTGTGTTCCAGGTCCCAGGCACACGCGCGGCACGCCGCCCAATGTGGTCGAAGCGGACCCGCTCACCTGGGTGCTTGTCGCCACGCAGCGGATGAGCTGGGCCGATGCGGTGCGTGACGGACGGCTGCGCGCGAGCGGTATTCGCACCGACCTGACCGAATACCTTCCGTTGACCGGGGAATCGCCCGCAAGCTAGGGCCGCCAGCAGCCCTTGAGCTCGGGTCGTACCCCGTCGGCTCGCGTACACTGGTCGGTCGGACGGTCCAGCACGTTTATCAAGGCAGTAGATCAGCATGAGGGAGCGACAGGTGCCCCGAGGCGACGGCCGGTTGACCGACGATCTCGACCCCCAGGAGCGCGGCCCCCAGGATGCCTGTGGCGTCTTCGGCGTCTGGGCGCCCGATGAAGAGGTCGCCAAACTCACCTACTTCGGGCTCTTCGCCCTGCAGCACCGTGGCCAGGAGGCTGCGGGCATCGCGGTTAGTGACGGCTCCGGAGTCGTGGTCTACAAGGACCTCGGCCTGGTGTCCCAGGTTTTCGACGAGCCCACGCTGGCCAGCCTGCGCGGCCACCTCGCGATCGGCCACACGCGGTACTCCACCACCGGCGGCTCGAACTGGGAGAACGCCCAGCCGACCATCCGGGCGACCACGGCCGGCACGACGATCGCGCTCGCCCACAACGGCAACCTGGTCAACACCGCCGAGCTGGCCCGTGAGGTCGCCGAGCGGGGTCTCGAGGTCGACAGCGCCACCTCCGACACCGCCCTGGTGACCACCCTGCTCGCGAGTCTTCCCGACCTCTCGGTCGAGGCCGCCGCGCTCGAGGTGCTGCCGGGGCTGCGGGGCGCGTTCAGCTTCGTCTTCATGGACGAGAACACTCTTTACGCCGCGCGTGACCCCCAGGGTGTACGCCCGCTGGTCCTCGGCCGCATGGAGCGGGGCTGGGTGGTCGCCAGCGAGACCGCCGCCCTCGACATCGTCGGCGCGAGCTTCGTGCGGGAGGTCGAGCCGGGCGAGATGATCGCGGTCGACGAGCACGGCCTGCGCTCCACCCGGTTCGCCGCGCCCGAGCCCAAGGGCTGCCTCTTCGAGTACGTTTACCTGGCCCGCCCCGACACGACGATCGCCGGCCGCAACGTGTATTCGGCTCGTGTCGAGATCGGCCGCCGGCTCGCCAAGGAGCACCCCGTCGAGGCCGACCTCGTCATCCCGGTGCCCGAGTCGGGCACCCCGGCCGCGATCGGTTACGCCGAGGCGTCCGGCATCCCCTACAGCGCCGGCCTCACCAAGAACGCGTATGTCGGCCGTACCTTCATCCAGCCGTCGCAGACGATCCGCCAGCTCGGCATCCGGCTCAAGCTCAACCCGTTGCGCGAGGTCGTCCGGGGTAAGCGCCTGGTCGTGGTCGACGACTCGATCGTTCGTGGCAACACCCAGCGGGCTCTGGTGCGCATGCTGCGCGAGGCGGGCGCGCTCGAGGTGCACGTGCGCATCTCGTCGCCCCCGGTGCAGTGGCCGTGCTTCTACGGCATCGACTTCGCCACCCGGGCCGAGCTGGTCGCCAACGGCCTCGACAACGAGGGCATCCGCCGATCGATCGGCGCCGACAGCCTCGGCTATGTTTCCCTGGACGGGCTGGTGCAGGCGACCGAACAGCCGAAGACCCGGCTCTGCATGGCATGCTTCGACGGTCAGTACCCGATCGAGCTGCCGGCCGGCAACCTGATCGGCAAGCATCTGCTCGAGGGCGTCGGCAAGCGCGCCTCGATGCCGTCGGCCAGCGACGACGCCGCGACTGCGGCCGTGGCCGAGCTCGAGACGGAATATGACGTCCGCGAGCTCGACGACGAGCGCACCGGCCCACTGCTGACCGGCCAGGGCGGGTCGAACGCCCTGAACCACCCGTGACTTCGACGAATGCTTTAAAGGGGAGAACCGTGACGCACGTGTCCGAGCGCAACAGCGCTGGCTCCAACGGTGCTGAGGGCGCCGACCGCCAGCCGTGGACGGCAGGTGCCGGCCGCGGTATGCGTAAGCGCACGGCCACGTATGCCGACGCGGGCGTCTCGATCGAGGCCGGCGACCGGGCTGTGGAACTGCTCAAGTCGAAGGTCAAGAAGACCACCCGGCCCGAGGTTATCGGTGACCTGGGCGGCTTCTCCGGCCTGTTCCGGCTCAACACGGCGAAGTACAAAAGCCCGATCCTGGCCTCGTCGACCGACGGCGTCGGCACCAAGCTGGTGATCGCGCAGCAGCTCGACATCCACGACACGATCGGCATCGACCTGGTCGCGATGGTCGTCGACGACCTGGTGGCCTGTGGCGCCGAGCCGCTGTTCCTGCTCGACTACATCGCCTGCGGCGAGGTCGTGCCCGACAAGGTGGCCGAGATCGGCGCCGGTATCGCCGACGGTTGCCGTTACGCGGGCTGTGCGCTGCTGGGCGGCGAGACGGCCGAGCACCCCGGCGTGCTGCGCCCGGATGAGTACGACGTCTCCGCGACCGGTGTCGGCGTGGTCGAGGAGAGCGAGATCCTCGGTCGTGAGCGGGTCGAGCTGGGTGACGCGGTGATCGCGATGCGCTCCTCGGGTCTGCACTCCAACGGCTATTCGCTGGTGCGCCACGTGCTGCTTGGCGCCGGCCGGATGCGTCTCGACTCGGTGGTCGACGACTTCGGCTCGCAGCGCACCCTCGGCGAGGAACTGCTCACCCCCACCAAGATCTACGCCAAGGACTGCCTCGGCCTGATCGAGGAGACCGACGTCCGCGCGTTCTCGCACGTGACCGGCGGCGGCATCCCCGGCAACCTGGTCCGGGTCCTGCCCGAGCACCTCGACGCGGTGGTCGACCGTTCGACCTGGCGCCCGCAGCCCATCTTCGACCTGATCCAGGCCAAGGGTCGGATCGAGGACCACGAGATGGAGGCCACGTTCAACATGGGCGTCGGCATGTTCGCGGTCGTCTCGGCCGACGACGCCGACCGTGCGATGGCCTACCTGACCGGCCGTGGCGTCGAGGCGTGGCAGGTCGGCGAAGTCATCGAGGGCACCGGCGAGGTGCAGATGATGGGCCAGTACACCCGGGGCTGAACGAAGGATCTGGGGCGTCCGGGCCGGAACGTGAAATGATCCGCGTGTGTCGATATCCGGCATATGCGGATCTTTCGTTTACTGCGGTGGACGACGAGGCCTAGCCTCTGACGTGAGTTGCTCGCTTTTCGCCGGACGGGGGTGTCGGGGTGGTTCAGGCCTGGAGCGGGATGCGTGGCATCGCGTCCGTCCCGACCTATGTCGTCATGCAGCCCACCACGCTCTGCAATCTCGACTGCGCCTACTGCTACCTCCCGTTCCGTGCCGCCGACAACCGCATGCCGGTGGAGGTCGCCCAGGCAGTGGCCACGTCGGTCGAGGGCTGGGCCGGCGACGGGCGTTTCTCGGTGGTCTGGCACGGGGGCGAGCCCCTGGCGGCCGGCCGGGAGCATCTGGCCGCTCTCATGGCGCCGTTCGGGCCCCAGGTCGAGCATCACGTGCAGACCAACGCCACGCTCATCGACGACGCTTGGTGCAATTTCTTCCAGGACCATGACGTACGGGTCAGTGTCAGTGTGGACGGCCCCGAGGAGCGCAACGGGGATCGTGTCACCAGGGGCG
>DASRYP010000519.1:0-8580 GCA_035687165.1 Actinoplanes sp.
CCCGGCGCTCGACGACCACCGGGTAGCGCCAGGTCGGGTCGTAGTCGCCCCACAGCGGCGAATCGTCGTGCTCCAGTGCCTCGACCATGACGGAGAGCTCGCCGACCTCGGCCTCGATGCTCTTCAGCACCCGGCCCAGCACCTCGCCGGACAACCGGGAACGGAGCAGATAGGTGGACTCGGCCTGGTCGAGCACCCAGCCGCCCTGAGCCATCACGAGGAAGTCGGCGTCGCGGATATCGTTTCGGGTCAGGGAGGTCAGCCGCGGGCCGCGCCCGGTGGCGCCGACGACGCGGATGCCCGCGGCACGGACCCGGTCGAGCACCTCATGGGTATAGCTGGACACGGTGTCGTCGCTGCGGACGAGGGTGCCGTCGAGATCGGTCGCGACCAGCTTGGGGAGTCCAGGCTTGACCATCGAACACCTCCGAGGGTAGGGCAACCCCCGCGGAGGGCGGAAGGTGAACGCTACACCCGTCCGCTACCAGCTGCTGTTACTTCTGGTAGCGGACGGGTGTATTCACCGTTGCGGTCAGCCTTCAGTCGTTCTTCGGGTGGCGGGCGGGGCGGTTGGCTGGGGGTTCGAGGACGTCCCGGCCGCCGAGGTAGGGCTGCAGCGCCTTCGGAACGCGCACCGAGCCGTCCGGCTGCTGGTGGTTCTCGAGGATCGGAATCAGCCAGCGGGTGGTCGCGAGCGTGCCGTTCAGCGTCGCCGCGGTCTGCGGCTTGCCGTCCGCGTCGCGGTAGCGGATGTTGAGCCGCCGCGCCTGGAACGTGGTGCAGTTCGACGTCGAGGTCACCTCGCGGAAGCGGCCCTGCGACGGTACCCACGCCTCGCAGTCGAACTTGCGGGCCGCACTGGAACCGAGGTCGCCGCCGGCCACATCGATCACCCGGTAGGGGATCTCGACCTTGGCCAGCATCTCCTCCTCCATCGCGAGCAGCCGCAGGTGTTCCTCGGCGGCGTCCTCGGGCTTGCAGAACGAGAACATCTCGACCTTGTCGAACTGGTGTACCCGCAGGATGCCGCGCACGTCCTTGCCGTACGACCCCGCCTCCCGGCGATAGCAGGACGACCACCCGGCGAAGCGTTCCGGGCCGGCTTCGAGGTCCAGGATCTCGTTCGAGTGGTACGCCGCCAGGGCCACCTCGGACGTTCCGACCAGATAGAGGTCGTCGGCCTCGAGACGGTAGATCTCACTGGCGTGGGCGCCGAGGAAGCCGGTGCCCTCCATCGACTCGGGCTTCACCAGCGACGGCGTGATCGACGGGATGAAGCCGTGTTCGACCGCCTGGGCGATCGCCATCTGGAGCATGCCGAGCTGGAGCAGCGCGCCGACCCCGGTGAGGAAGTAGAACCGCGAGCCGGACACCTTGGCGCCGCGCTCGGTGTCGATCGCCCGCAGCGCCTCCCCGATCTCGAGGTGGTCCTTCGGGTTCTCGATCCGGGGAATCTCGCCGACCTCGCGCAGCACGACGAAGTCGTCCTCGCCGCCGGGCGGCACGCCGTCCTGCACCACGTTGGGCACCGCGAGATGCGCCAGGCGCAGCACCTCGTTGGCCACCGTCGTCTCGGCCTCAGCCGCCTTGACCTCGGCCGAGAGCTCCTTGGTGCGGGCGAGCAGCGCGACGCGTTCGTCCCCGGAGGCCTTGGGCACCAGCTTGCTCAACGACCTCTGCTCGGCCCGCAGCGCCTCGAACCGCTGAGTGGTGGAGCGGCGGGTCTCGTCGGCGCGCAGCAGCTCATCCACCACCGCGGTGGACTCGCCGCGCACTCGCTGGCTGGCGCGGATCAGGTCGGGGTCTTCGCGAAGCAGACGCAGGTCAATCACGAGTGTCGAGCCTACCGGCGACGGTGCGCGGTCAGCACCCGGATATGCCCCGGTGCGACCCGGGGATGTCAGCTCGGACGGTCGCTGTCGTCGTCGCTGTACCGGGTGAAGGGCTGGGACGGCGAGACGGTGAGGTCGAGCGGCTCGTCCTCCTCCGGGTCTCCCTCGACGGCGGGCGGGCGGCGCCACGACCAGACCGCGTCCGGCTCGGCGTCGTCGGCCTGCATCGGGGGTCTCGCGGCGGACGCCGTGGCGGCGGGCGGGAGGTGGCGACCGGACAGGACGAGCGCGGCCAGCCCCAGCAACACCGCGGCGAAGGCGCACCACAGGCCCCGCCCGTACGCCAGGGTCGTCGCATTGTCGTCGAGTGCGACCCGATAGACCGGATCGATGATGTAGCTCTCGGAGCCCAGGGCGCCGGCCACAGCGAGCAGCAGACCGAACTGGGTGCCCACGATGCTGAGGCCGGCCAGACGAGCGTATCGGCGGCCCGCGGGCGGCCCGAACAACGTCAGCACCACCGTCGGGATCACCAGGAACAGGCTCAACACGTAACCGATGCCGAGCGCGCCGAGATCGTCGATGCCGCTCGGCAGGATGCGCTCGCCCGCCTCGACACCGAGGGCGCTCGCGTCGAGCGTGGTGATCTGCCACTCGGAGAGCACCGAGACGAACGCGGCCAGCCCGGCGAGCGCCGCGGCAAGCGGCACCGCGCGCCGGTCGGTGACCAGATCACGCCCGAAACCGGACGGGTGCCAGCGCGGTCGGCGAGACTCCCGCGACGGGCCGAACTCGACCACCGCCTCGGGCGGAGTCACGTCGATCTCGAGGGGCTGCTGCTGCGGCGCGGGCATGGGAACCATGGTGCCCTGTGCCAGGTCGCCCGGCCAGCACCCGTCGCATGGACTAGCGTTCTGGGCATGCCTATTCGTACTGCTTCGGCCCGCTGGCAGGGGAACCTCACCGAGGGTTCCGGCACCATCAAGACCGGCAAGGGTGGCTTCCAGGGGAACTATTCGTTCAAGTCGCGTTTCGAGGAAGGCGAGGGGACGAACCCCGAGGAGCTGATCGCCGCCGCACACTCCGGCTGCTTCTCGATGGCCTTCTCGAAGGCGCTCGCCGACGCCGGCTTCACGCCGACCTCGGTCGAGACCGTCGCCAAGGTCCACCTGGACAAGACCGACGCCGGAATGAGCGTCACCCGTATCGACCTCGAGACCGAGGGCGACGTCCCCGGGATCGACGAGAGCACGTTCCAGAAGATCGCCGAGGACGCCAAGGCGAACTGCCCGATCTCGCGGCTGCTCTCCCCGGGCGCCGAGATCACCCTGAGCGCCAAGCTCGTCTGACGTTCGGCCACGCACGCCGGTGCGGTTCCGTCCGCACCGGCGGCATCGGCATCGGCGTGCCCGCTACCGCGGCGGCGGCATCGGCGTGCCCGCTCAGCGGTGCACAATGGCAGCTGTGCCGGTCGAGATGAGTCGGGAACGGTTTGAGGAGCTTGTCGGTGAGGCCCTCGACGAGGTGCCCGCCGATCTCCTCAAGGTCATGGACAACGTCGTGATCGTCGTCGAGGACGAGCCGCCCGACGGCACCGACGACCTGCTGGGCCTTTACGAGGGCACGGCGCTCACCGAGCGCGGCTGGGACTACGCCGGCGTGCTGCCCGATCGCATCACCATCTTCCGCCTCCCCACCCTGCGCAGCTGTGACAGCGAGACGGACGTCATCGACGAGGTCGCGATCACCGTGGTGCACGAGATCGCCCATCACTTCGGCATCGACGATCACCGTTTGCACGAGCTCGGCTGGGGGTGAATGCCGTGACGCAAGAGCCCCCGGGCGGTTTCGCCGGCGCCGCGGGCGGCGGCCAGCAGGACGGCGGCATCCGGGGAACATCTTCGGAAATTAGGCAGAGTCGCCGTTCCGCAGGCGGGTCAGCCAGGCGGCGGAGTCGGCGAAGTCGGCGTCGGACAGGCCTCGGGGCAAAGGCACCGGGGGTTCGGCCTGGAGCCTGTGCCGGGCGTAACTGCCCAGGAAGCGGACCTCGGCGCAGATCCGGCGCAGGCCCTGCAACGCCTCGCCGAGCCGCGGCTCGGCCACGTGACCGGTGCAATCGAGGAAGAAGACGTACGTCCCGAGCTGCTCGCCGGTCGGCCGGGACTCGATGCGGGACAGGTTGATCCCGCGCACGGCCAGCTCGGTGAGCACCGAGAGCAGCGCGCCGACCTGGTCGCGCCGGATCGAGACGGCCAGCGAGGTGACGTCGTCGCCGGTCGGCTCGGCCGGCGGTCCGGGCCGGCTCAGCAGGGCGAACCGGGTCACCGCGTCGGCGTGGTCGGCCACCTTGTCAGCCAGCACGGTCAGCCCGTTACGCGGCACCCCGATCGGCGCACAGAGGGCGGCGTCGTGCTGACCGGAGGCCGCGCTGATCGCCGCGGCCGCGTTGGAGAGCACGTCGACGACGACCGCATCGGGCACGTTGGCCAGCAGCCAGCCGCGGCACTGGGCCGAGGCCTGCGGGTGAGCGGCGATCGAGCGGATCGCGGCGAGCGGCGTGCGCGCGCGGGCGGCCAGGACGAACTCGACCGGCAGCACGACCTCGCGGGTGATGATCAGCGGACTTCCGGTGACCAGCTCGTCAAGGGTGACCGGAACAGCGCCGCCGACCGAGTTCTCCAGCGGGACGAGAGCCGCGTCGGCGTCACCCGCGCGAACGGCGTCGAGCGCCTCAGGCACGCTGCGAGCGGGCGTCCGCAGGCCGTGCTCGGCCGCTGAGATGGTCCGCAGAGCAGCCTCGGTGAAGGTGCCCTCCGGACCGAGGTAGACGAAGCGAGTGGGCGGCGTTCCCGGCATGGGGCGCAGTCTACGGGCCCGGCCCGTCGGCGCCTTAGAAGCCGCAGGCCAGCACCCGGATGCCGGACGGTGCCGCGGTCTGCACCCGATCGGTGCAGACGTCCGAGCCGGCCGCGACCAGCGCGAGTGTGGCGCCGCTGCCGGTGGCCACCACCATCAGCGGCTCCAGGTCGTCGGCGTTCTCCCCGGTGACCTCAACCGTCGCGAACGCCCAGGTGCCCGAGCAGAAGGGGCCCTCGTAGATGCGCATCGGCCGGTTCGGGACGCCGGGCTTCCCCTTGATCAGCGTGAGGATCTGGGCGCCGGTCGGCTGCGTCGCGCACCTGGCCGCGTGTGCCGGGGTGGGTGTGGCGGGCACTGTGTCGGGCGCCGTGGTGGTCACCCGGGGCTGCGTCGGGACAGCCGCCGTGGGGTACGTGGCCTGGCCCGTCGGCAGGGGCTGAGTCGGCAGGGGCTGAGTCGGCAGCGGCTGGGTCGGCGCGGTAGGCAGCGCGGGGTCCAGCGACGGGCCCAGGGAGAGGGGCGCCGCGCTGGGCGTCACGTACGGCGGTGACGTGGGCAGCGGCCGCGGCGGCTCGCCGCACGCGCTCAGCAGAGCACCGGCGATGACGACAAGCAGCGGAAGGACACGTGTGCGGGGGGACACGCGGACATGGTAAGTGCCCTGACTCCCGCTGTGCCCAGGGTCAGGACGCGATCCGATGCCCCGCGGCCCGCAGCGTGTCCGTCGCCTCGGTCAGGCGCACGGCCGGGACCAGCAGATAGTCGGTCGAGTACGTCGAAAACGTGACGATGTTGACCCGCGCGTCGGCGAGTGGACTGATCAGCGAGGCGAGCACGCCGGTGAGCGCGAGATCGAGCGGCCCGACCACGCGCAGGCAGCGCCACGCGGTGTCGACGGCCGCGCCCTCGGGCACCCGCTCGGTCGGGCAGATGATGGAAAGCTCGTCGGCGTCCCAGCTGAGAGAGATCACACTCTTCTCGTCCGGACCCGCGCCGAGCGAAGCCGGGATCGGCGAACCGGGCGGAAGCCGGCACACCGCGTACTCCGCGGGCAGCAGATCGAGATCGAGCATGAGGGCAGACTACGTTTCGCGATCACGGTTGCCCAATGCCCACGGGGTGCGTCAATCACCACAGCCCGGACCCGCACTCGTGCGGAGTGCCGGGGTCAGTAACGCACCGCGGAGAAGAACGTCAGCGAGCCGGCCAGGCGCTCGTTGTCGAGCAGCGGGGTGGCGATCGCATCGACGGTCAACGGTGTCTCGTCCGGGCCGGGCACGACCCGCAGCAGCCCGCGCGCCAGACGCTCGCTGCGCAGCGCCAGCAGCGGGGGGATCTTGTCGGCGTCGGACTCCTCGAGTTCGCCCGCGCCGGCCGTGAAGTCGATCAGGCGAAGCACCCCGCCGAGCGCCTTGCCGATCACCTCGGGCGGCTTGCCCAGGCCGAGCAGCTCACCGCAGGAGGCTGAGAGCGCGACGATCGCGGTCGTGGTGTCGAGGATCAGGCACGGTTCCGAGGCGGCGCCCACGGTCGCCATCCACCTCTCCAAGCTCGGCACGAACTCGACCTCGGACGGAGTGCGCGCTTGCGGCACGAACGCTCCCGAGAGTGAGAGTTCGACGTGAGCCACCCGATCCTCCTCGCTCCTGCGGATCGACGGCCTCGCCACGGCAGCACCTGGAAGCAGGCGCGTGCCGCGACGACGAAGCCGCCGACTACGACCGGGAGGAACGTTACCGGCGCGCTGTCCGCTTGTCAGCGGCCGTTTGTCCGTCGGCGTGCCAGCGGTAGTCGCCGGCCGGCCGGTACGGAGCATTCGCCCAGGTGGTGGGGTGGTGGGCCACGGCCGAAAGCTTGCCCGCCGTCGCCGGCGAGATGCGAGCGCCACCGGCGATGAGGAGCCGGTCGAGCTCCTTGTCGGTCGCGACGAGCACTTCCTTGGGCAGACCGTGCACGCTGATGACGCCGGAACCGACAAACGTCAGGACCGGAGTCACCGGCACGCTGAGGCCGACGGCCGCGGAGAGCGCTTTGCTCGCGCGGCGGGCCTCCCGGCGGGCCTCGGCGATGTAGGCCGGGCGCTTGCCATTGATCTGGACCACGTCACCGGCGATGAGTACCCGGGCGCGACCGTGGTCGGCGACGGTCACCGCGTAGACGCCACCGGGGCCGATCGCCAGGAACCCGGCGCGGTCGTCGGCGGGATCAGGTTCGTAGTAGCCCAGCGCGTCGGTGCGCGGCCAGTCCACGATGTGCCAGTTGGGTCCGAGCCGATCGAGACGCGTCAAAGCGCGGGCACCGGCCGCCTCAAGGCGACGGGCACCACGTTCGGCGCGGCGACGACGAGCCCACTCGGAGGGCGTCGTCCGGGGTGGCGCCTCAAGTGCGGCGGGGTGATCCGGGCGACGGTCGATCGGGCTGTTCGGCGAGACGGGTAGCGCGGGGCGTGCGGGGAAGACAGTCACTGCGACCTCCGGCAAAAGGTCCTTCGGGCTCTCCTTCACTACCGTAAGTGCTCGACCCCCTACGGAAGCAAGACACCTGGCGGGAGAGAAAGTGGAATGAGAGGGGGTGAATGCCGCATTCACGCATTACCACTTCTTGCGAATGGTGCATCTCGGCGCCCGTTCCCCTCTTCGGCCAGTTCCGGGACAAAGCTAGTCGCCGTGCCGCATTCGCGCACCGGCGTCTCATGATCTAGGCAGAATGTCATCGGCCGATCGCCTTGCGTGCCGGTCGGGTGCCGAGAGATCGACAGGTGGGCTAACGTCGGGTCGTGGTGCACTACGTCGACAGTGAGGTGGGCCGGCTGCGCACTGTGCTGCTGCACCGCCCCGGTCCGGAACTGGCCAGGCTGACCCCGAGGAACAACGACAGCCTGCTCTTCGATGCTATCCCCTGGGTGGGTCGTGCCCAGGAGGAGCACGACGCCTTCGCGGCGGCTCTGCGCGATCGCGGCGTCGAGGTCCTCTACCTGGGCGAGTTGTTGGCTGAGACGCTCGCCGTCGACGAGGCCCGCGCCGAGCTCACCGAGGGCGTGCTGGCCGACCGCCGGCTCGGCGACACCCTGCGCGACAGCGTGGGCCGATATCTGGCCGACCAGGACCCGCGGCAACTCGCCGAGGTACTGATGGCCGGGCTGGCCCACGAGGAGCTCAAGCCTGGGCCGGGCGGCCTGGTCTACGAGATGATGGACCGGCTCGACTTCGTGATCGATCCACTGCCCAACCTGCTCTTCACCCGCGACTCCTCGGTCTGGGTGCGCGATCAGGTGGCGGTCACCAGCCTCGCCATGCCGGCCCGCAGCCGCGAGACGACGCTGACCCGGGCCATCTACCGCTACCACCCGAGGTTCGCCGGGTCCGAGCTGCTCTACGACCCCGCACTGGAACGGCTCGAGGGCGGGGACGTGCTCCTGCTGGCGCCCGGGGTGCTGGCCATCGGGGTCGGTGAGCGCACCACGCCGGCCGGGGCCGAGCGGTTGGCACGCCGGGTCTTCGCGGCCGGGCTCGCCCGGACGATCCTGGCGGTGCCGATCGCCCAGGAACGCGCCACTATGCATCTTGACACTGTCTGCACGATGGTCGATGTCGACTCTGTGGTGATGTATCCGATAATTGCTGACACACTGCAGGCGTACACCGTGGTCGCGGACGGCGACGGCGAGCCGCGGGCGTCGGGTCCGCGCCCGTTCCTGCCGGCCGCCGCCGAGGCGATGGGGATCGACCGGCTGCGCATCATCGACACCGGCCTCGACCCGGTGACCGCCGAGCGCGAGCAGTGGGACGACGGCAACAACACGCTGGCCATCGCTCCGCGGCTCTGCGTGGCCTACGAGCGCAATGTCGAGACGAACGCCCAGCTCGAACGGGCCGGCATCGAGGTCGTC
>DASRYP010000520.1:0-6207 GCA_035687165.1 Actinoplanes sp.
ATCCGTACTTCGTCAGACCGACGACAGCCTCGACGATGATCACGGCATCACCGTCGTACCACCCCGGGGGACGCGCCGTGACCAGGCCCATCCGCTCCAACTCGTCGAGGAGCTCCACCGTGGCGCCGGTGCGTTCCATCACATCCTCGCGGGGCACCCGGGCACCGGACGGATCGGCCGCCTTCTCCGGTCCGGAAGCACCGACGGCGACGAGGGCCGGGCGGCTGGGCGCCACCGGCTCCTCCTCCATCCGGTCGAGCTGCTCGCGGATCACCCGCAACGGCAGGTATTGATCGCGCTGCGCGGTGAGCACGAAGCGCAGCCGCGCGATGTCGTTCCAGGAGTACTTCCGGTACCCGGAGGCGGTGCGCTGAGGATCGACCAGACCTTCCGCCTCCAGGAACCGCAACTTGGAGATCGTGGTGTCGGGGAATTCGGTGCGCAGATGGGCCAGCACCTCCCCGATGCTCATCAGCGCAGCCTCGCGCCCACCCTGGGAGCGGGATGCCCCCGGGTCGCGCGCCGCCGCCCCCGACGAATTCACTACTAGCTGCCCTCTCCTTCGGGCCGCGGGCCGGCGATGAAGACCAGCCGGAACTTGCCGATCTGGACCTCGTCACCGTTGCTGAGCGTGGCCGCTTCGACCCGCTCCCGGTTGACGTAGGTGCCGTTCAGCGAGCCCACGTCGCGCACCGTGAAGGTGCCGCCGTCGCGGTGGAACTCGGCGTGGCGGCGCGAGACCGTCACGTCGTCGAGGAAGATGTCACTGTCAGGGTGCCGTCCACTGGTCGTCACGTCGTGGTCGAGCAGGAAGCGGGCGCCCGCGTTGGGACCCCGGCGCACCACCAGCAGCGCCATCCCGGGCGGGAGCGAGCCCGACATGCGGCTCGGCACCACGTCGGTGTCGGGGCCCTCGAGCACCTCGTCGAGGGCACCGAGGTTCAACGTGGACGTGACGTCGAGTGGGGGGAACTCGTCGTCTGGGCGCGTCATCGGACCACCTCACGGATCAGTTGGTCGTCGCCTCGCGGCACGGGTATCCCCCCGCCGCGGCCGTAAGGCTTGGACGCACGACTATCGGTTTCAAAGGCATAACATTCGTTGTGCCCCGCGAGCCTAGTCAGCGCCAATATCGCGGGGCAACCGGACACACTGACTTCCGCCGGCTGTCTGTCGAAGCTTCGGGCCGTCCCTTGCGGGCTCAGCTCTCGGTGAGTGCCTTGTAGGCGTCCGCGTCGAGCAGCTGCGCAATCGCACTCGAATCGGCCGGCGCGATTTCCACCAGCCAGCCGGCCGCATAGGGCTCGGCGTTGATCAGCTCGGGCTCGTCGGCCAGCGAGGCGTTCTTGGCCACCACCGTGCCCGAGATCGGGGCGTAGAGCTCGGAGACGCTCTTGGTCGACTCGACCTCGCCCAACGTCTCTCCGGCAGCCACCTCGGTGCCCTCGTCGGGGAGGTCCACGAAGACGATGTCGCCCAGCGCGTCCTGCGCGAAGTGGGTGATGCCCACCCGCACGGGCCCGCTCCCGTCGCCGGACACCCACTCGTGCTCAGCCGTGTACCGCAGGTCCTCAGGAATCACGCGTTCTTCTCCCGTTCCACTTCTCCCGCTGCCACATTCTCCCGGGTGCCACTTCTCCCGGTGTCACGATTCCGGCATCCGTTTCAGGACACCGGCCGTGCGTATTGCAAGGTCGTGGCCTCACGAACGGCGGTCACCTCGACCAAGGTCCGTTGTCCCAACGTCACGCTACCGCCGCTGCTGTTCACCGACGCCACCACCCCGCCGGGGATCTGCAATGCCGTCTGCATCACCTGCGGCACCCCGATCACGGTGAGAACGTACGGTCCGGTCAGGTGAGCGCCGTCCGCGATGATGCCGCCGCCCTCGGCGTCCACGAAATAGCTGGACGCCACGATCCGCACGGCTTTGCCCTCGGCCCCGGCGATCTGCATGACCTCACCACCGGCGCCGCGCAATTCCTGCACGGTATTGAGGATCGACGAGGCCTTGACCCCGTTGATCTCGATCCGCAGGCCCGGCCCGCGCCCCGCCACCGTGCCGGCCAGCAGACCCAGCTCGTCGGCCCGCTTCTCGGCCTCGACCAGCGCCGCCTGCCGGCCCGCCACCCCCGACGTGAGCTGCCGCTGACTGGTCTCCAACGCGCTGATCTCGCTCTGCAGGCGGCTGTCGCGCGCCTCCAGATCGCTCAGGATCCGCACCAGGTCCTCCTGGCGGGCGGTGGCCAGCCCGTCGTCGCCGTCGTTGCTGCGCAGCTGCACCACCAGCGTGAACCCGAAGAGTGCCAGCAGCACCAGGATCAGCAAACCGGCCGACGTCGGCCGATGGGTCAGCAGAGACCCGGTGGCGGGTTGCGGCTCCGGCTCCCCCGCCGGTTCCGGCTGCTCCGGCTGCTCCGGCTGCTCCACGGAGTCGGCCGGCGCCGAGAGTCGCCGCGTCGGCCCGTCGAGATCCGCGTCCGGCGGAACGGTGTCCGCACGCTCGGTCGGCGGCACGCCCTCCGGCTGATCGTCGGTCATCGAGTCCCCGCTCACGCCCGGAACAGGTGGCGCCGGATGGCCGCCACGTTGCCGAAGATCCGCACGCCGAGCACGACCACGACGCCGGTGGAGAGCTGCGTGCCCACCCCCAACTGGTCGCCGAGATAGACGATCAGGCCCGCGACCAGCACGTTCGAGATGAACGAGACCACGAACTGCTTGTCGTCGAAGATGCCGTCGAGCTTCGCCCGCACCCCGCCGAAGACCGCGTCCAACGCCGCCACCACCGCGATCGGCAGGTAGGGCTGCAGCTCCGGCGGCACCGTGGGATGGAACACGATGCCCAGAACGACACCGGCGATCAGGGCGAGTACGGCGATCATCGGCCGCCTTCCGACGATGTGCTGGACGGCCCGGCCGGGCCGGAATTGACGGTCACCGGCGCGACCGGCTCGGCCACCCGCAGCTTCAGCTCGGTCGCGGCCTCGAGATGCAGGCCACTCGCGGTCCGCGCGTCGAACGACATCCCATACTTCGCGGCCAGCTGGTCGAAGAACCGGCCCGCGTACCCGGCCTGGAAGTCCTTCGCGAGGTCGTCCGGGCCGATCGCCATCACCTCGTACGGTGTGGTGACCGGCCGCAGATCGACCAGGATCGCCTCACCGGCCTGGCGGATCGTCGACGTCGCGGTCAGCCGCTGCCCGTTGATCGCGATCGCCTCGGCGCCCAGCGACCAGAGCGCGTTCGTGGCCAGTTGCAGGTCGGAGTCCTTGACCCGGGCCACCGTGTTGCGTTCCCCGGTGACCGGGTTGATCGGCGTCGGCCCGTCCCCCACGGTGATCTTCGCCCCCGAGCCGCGCACCGGGGCCAGGCCGGTGGCCGCCTCGGCATCGCGCAGCTTGCGGGCCGCCGCCCCGCCGAGCTCCCGCGCCCGCAGCGCGGCCACCTCGTCGGCCAGCTGGTCCGCCCGCCCCTGCAGCTCGACCGTGGCGGCGCGGCGCTTCTGCACCTGCTCGACCAGCTCGGCCCGGGCGGTCGTCCGGGCCGGCTCGTCGGCCACCGTCTGCTGATAGGCCACGACCAGCAGGAACCCCAGCGCGACGAGGGTGATCGCCAGCACGCCGGTGGACATCCGCTTGCGCGGGCCGGTGGGCTCGCCGTCGCGCAGCTTGCGGGCGGCCGCGTCGGCGTACCCGGGATCGAGGGGGTTGCGGAACAGCTCGGTCAGGAAGTCGGGCGCGTAGACCCGCTTCGGCGGCTGCTGCTCGCCGGGCGCGTCACTCATCAGGCAGCCGCCCGGGCGGCGCGCAGCAGACGAACGGTCTGGATCAGATAGAGGACACCGGCGGCCCAGTAGAGGCCGAGCGACCACCAGGCGAGACCCCAGCCGATCGGGCCGGCCCACGAGTCGATCGACGGCACCGCCCGGGCCAGCAGGATCACCGGGAACGCGGCGAGCAGCACGAACGTGCCGGTCTTGCCGACGTAGTGGACGGGCAGCGCGGCGGTGTAGCCGTTGCGCCGCAGAACCAGCAGCGCGATGCCGATCACCAGCTCCCGCAGCAGGAGGGCGCCGGTCAGCCAGTACGGCACCAGGCCGCGCACGGTGAAGCCGATCAGCGTGGCCAGGATGTAGAGCCGGTCGGCGAACGGGTCGAGGATCTCGCCCAGGCGGCTGACCGAGTTCATCCGGCGGGCCACGAAGCCGTCGACCCAGTCGGTGGTGCCGCCGACCGCGAGCACGATGACCGCGGCCACGTCGTGGTGCGGGCCGAGCAGCAGATAGAGGAAGAGCGGGACGCCGAGCAGCCGGAAGAAGCTGATCACGTTGGGGATCGTCCAGATCCGGTCGGAGGGGGTGGCGATGGACGGCGCAGGCTGCTGCGACATCGCGACTTCCTCTCCCCCTCCGGTGCCGGGCGGCAGCCCAGCGACATCCCGGCGAACCGGCACGGTCGTTTGAAGGATGTGCGTGCGTCCCCCGACGCCCGGACCCCCGACCGGCCACTCGCCGAGCAACTATAACGAGCTTCGGAATCGCCGTCGTGAACCAGTCACGTGTCGCACATCTCGTACGCCATCCTAGGAAACTAGTTTGAGTCGACCGAGGCGGGGTCCGGAGAGGCTGATCAGCCGGGCAGCGCGCGAGAACGCGTCCGGCCCGGCTGATCGCGGACTAGCGCCGTCCCCGGCGGGCCCGCACGTAGTCGTCGACCACGTAGCGGCCCAGCTCCTCGACGTCCGGGCTGAACACCCGGCCGCCGTTGCGCTCGGCGACCGCGCCCACGAACCTCCGCAGGCCAGGGTCCTCGCCCAGCATGAAGAAGTTCAGCGTGGCGCCGAACCGGGTCAGGTGGTCGACCTCGTGGATCGTGGCCCGGATCGTCTCGGGCAGCGGCGGCCACCAGAACATCGCCTCGCCGTCCGGCTCCAGGTGAGCCGTCGGTTCGCCGTCGGTCACCACCAGCACGACCGGCTTGGCGCCCGGGTGCCGACGCAGGTGCCGGCCGGCCAGCTTGAGGGCGTGCTGCAGGTTGGTGCCCTTCTCGTCGGTCGGGTCGGTCGCGGCCAGTTCGCCCTGCGACAGCGCCGACGCGTATTTGCCGAACCCGATGATCTGCAGCGCGTCCTGCGGGAACTGGGTGGCGACCAGGTGCGAGAGCGCCAGGGCGGTCTGCTTCATCGGCCCCCAGCGCCCGTCGGCGTACATCGAGTAGGAGAGGTCGACCAGCAGCGCGACCGCCGCCGAGGCCCGCCGCTCGGTCTCGGCCACCTCGAAGTCGTCGGGCTCCAGGCGCACCGGGAGCACGCCCACCCCGCCGCGCGCGGCGCGGCGGCGGACCGCGTTGCCGATCGTGCGCACGACGTCGAGGGGCTGCTCGTCGCCGAACTCCCAGCGCCGCGACGAGCCGATCAGGTCGCCCGCAGCGCCCGCGTCACGCAGGTCGTGCTGCCCCTGCTTGCGACCCGACAGATCCTGGAAGACCTGGGCCAAAGCCGTACGCCCGAGCCGGCGCAACGCCTTCGGCGAGAGCGTCAGCCCGTCCGAGTCACGCGTCACCCAGCCCTGACGGCTCAGCTCACGCTCCAGCTCCCGCAGCCGCCGCACGTCGTCGGCCGCGCTCCGGCCGAGCTGCCGTTCGACCATCTCGACGTCCACATCGTCGAGCGTGGCCCCGGGATGCTCCTGCCCGAGCTGGTCGAGCAGCTCGTCGAGCTCCCCGAGCTCGCCCAGCGCCGCCGCCGCGTCCCCGTAGCCCAGGTCCGCGGACCCGCGCACGCGTTCGCCGCGCCCCCAGTTGAGCTGGGGTCGCGACGCCCGCAGGTGGTCGGTCAGCTCGCCGAGCTGCCCGCGCAAGGGGCCGTCGCCGAGTGCCTGGTCCATCAGGCTCGACAGCTCTTCCTGCTGCTGCGGCGAGAGCGACCGCAAAAGTCGCTCCGCCGCCGCCGCCCGCCGGGCCAGGGAGTCGATCAGCTCCTCGACGTCCTGGGGGTTCTCCGGGAAGAACTGGCCGTGCTTCTCCATGAAGTGCTGGAACGCGTCCCCGGTGTCCTCCCCGCGGGCGTGCTTGGCGAGCAGGTCGTTGAGGTCGGAGACCATCTCGGGGACGCCGTCGAGGTCGCCGTTCCGCAGCGCCTGCTTCATGCCGGCGAACCGCTGCTCGACCACCTCGCGCCGCAGCCCGTCGAGGATCTGCTGGTAGA
>DASRYP010000521.1:0-5466 GCA_035687165.1 Actinoplanes sp.
CGGGAGCTGTCGACCCTGACCGGCCCGACGAAGCTCCTGCCGAGCTGGGCCTACGGCGTCTGGTACTCCGAGTACTACGACCGCAAGGACACCGATTTCCAGGAGATCGTGAAGCGGTTCCGCAGCGAGGGCGTCCCGCTGGACGTGCTCATCGTGGACACCGACTTCAAGTCGCCGGACCGGTGGAACGGCTGGGAGATCGATCCCACCCGCTTCCCGGACCCGCAGGGCTTCTTCTCGTGGGCGCGCACCGAAGGCCTGCACACCAGCTTGAACATCCACCCGAGCATCCTCGGCTCGGACCCGCTGTTCGCCGCGGCCCAGGAAACGGCGAAGGGCAAGCTGCAGCGTACGGGCTGTAACGGCGGCCCCGACTGCTACACCTTCGACTGGGGTGACCCGAACCAGCTCAAGGCGTACTTCGACCTGCACACCAAGATGGCGCCCGCGAACGGCCCCGACTTCTGGTGGCTGGACTGGTGCTGCGACGCCTCCCGCTCCTCGAAGGCCGGAGTGACCCCGGACGCGTGGATCAACCAGCAGTACGCCGACCGGGACGGGTTCGCGTTCTCCCGGGCGTACGGCGGGTTGCAGGCCGGTGGCTACGGCAGCCCGACCGCGGTGCCGACCGGTCCGTGGGCCGACAAGCGCACCACGCTGCACTTCACCGGTGACACGGTCTCCACCTGGGAGACGCTGCAGGCGCAGGTCGGCTACACGCCGGGCGAATCGGCGGCGACCGGTCTCGCGGCGGTCAGCCACGACATCGGCGGCCACACCGGCGGCCTGTCGACGGCGAAGGGCGCCGAGCCGGACAGCACCAAACTGCCCGACGACCTGTACGCGCGCTGGGTGCAGATGGGCACCTTCCAGCCGATCGACCGGCTGCACTCGAACCACAGCGACCGCCTGCCCTGGCAGTACGGTCCCGAGGCCAACGCGTCGGCCAAGAAGTTCCTGAACCTGCGCGAGAAGCTGCTGCCGTACACCTACAGCGCCGCCGCCGAGGCGACCCGGACCGGAATCCCGATCGCGCGGCCCCTCTACCTCGCCTACCCCGGTGAGCAGGAGGCCTACGCGACGGCCGGTGCCGAGTACCTGTACGGGCCGGACTTCCTGGTCGCGCCGGTGACGACGCCGGGCCCGTCGGCGACGACGTCGGTGTGGTTCCCGCCGGGCAGCACGTGGACGGACTACTTCACGGGCCGCGTCTACCAGGGCGGCACCACCGCCACGGTGACATCCACCCTGGACACCATGCCGGTCTTCGTCCGCTCCGGCAGCGTCGTGGTGACCCGCACCAACGACGTCTCCGGCGACCGGCAGCCCCTGACCGCCGCCACGGCGACGATCTACGCGGGCGACCGCGGCGGCCAGGCCGTGGTGACCGACGGCAAGGCGACCACCAAGGTCACCTACCGCCCGCACTCCGTGCGGATCAGCCCGTCCCCCCTCCGTCGCACCTGGACCGTCAAGATCAACAACACCGCAAAGCCCCGAGACGTACGCGTCGACGGGCGTCCGGCGGCCAAGTGGACCTACGCGGCCGGGACCCTGACGATCACCGTGCCGGAACGCCCGGCGCGCACCCCGGTAACTGTCACGTACTCCTAGGTCGGCAACGCCGCGCCCGCTTTGTGCGGGCGCGGCGTCGTTTCGGAGGACCTCGATGTCGGTGGTCCGGGGGCGCTGGGCGGTGCCGAACGGGCCGTATGGGCACGGGGCCGGGTCCAGGTCGCTCCCGGTGTCGAGCAGCGCGGGACGGTCGAACGTGTCGGCCAGCACCCCGGCGGGCAGGGCGAGCAGCATCATCGGTGAGACCGCCACGGTCATGCTGTCGCCGTCGACCGGGGCAGCCGGTAGCGCTGGCCCGGGGCGAGGACGTGGATGCGCTCCGGGTTCTTGACCAGGTCGTACAGGGTCTGCGGGTTGCCGTTGAAGGGTGGGAAGTCGGGTGCGTCGACCGATCCCCAGTGGCAGCAGCAGTGGTGTGTCGGGGTAGGCGTTGGCCATCCGGGCGGCGCCGGCAAGTCCGAATTGCCATTCGCTGTCGGAGAAGTCGAACAGCAGGGCGTCGGGAGCGGGCAACCGCAGGTGATGCTCGGGGATCAGCCGTGAATCGCCCGGCGCCCAGATGGTGCCGTCGGGTGTGGTGATCCAGAAGCCGCAGGCATCCTCGGGCTGGAAGACGCGGGTGGCTAGGACAGCGGGCCGCACCGGATCACCATCGGTAGCTTCTATTCACTTGCCGACCAGGGACACGCGCTGCTCGTTGTAGCGGTTGCCCCGCACTCCGATGCGGGCGGCGAGAGTGTTGAGGCCGGCCGTACACGCGGGTGCGGTAAGGGTTGGCCCACAGCGAGTGCCGCAGGCCGAAACCCTGACGGCCGGCGTGGACGTGCTGGAGTTCCATGGGTGTCTCCGGAATCGTCAGGGCCTGAGCAGGGCCTTGATGGCCCGGCGCTCGTCCATCGCGGAGTACCCCTCGGCGGCGTCGTCCAACGACAACTCGAGGTCGAAGACCTTGCCCGGGTTGATCTCGCGCTGGAGGATCAGGTCGATCAGCCCGGGCAGGAAGCGGCGTACCGGGGCGGGGCCGCCGAGCAGGTGCACCTCGGCGAGGAATAGCTCCAGGCCGGGCAGCTCGACCTCGTGGGCGACGCCGACGTAGCCGACGTGCCCGCCGGGGCGGGTCGAGCGGATGGCCTGCATCATCGACTCCTGGGTGCCGACGGCCTCGATCACCGAGTGCGCGCCGTACCCGCCGGTCATTTCCTTGATCTTGGCGACGCCTTCGTCGCCGCGGTCGGGATGCAGCGGCTCTGGTAGCCCGCCTGGCAGATCTCACAGGTGTTGTCGGAGGCCATGAACGAGCCGACCACGAACTGCCCGGGCCGGATCGTGGTGACCTCGCTGCCGACCTGTTCGACGATGCCGACGTACTCGTGGCCCATCGGGGTGGGTTCGTCGACCTTCTGGATGCCGCGGTACGGCCACAGGTCCGAGCCGCACACGCAGGCGGTAGATACCTTGATGATCGCGTCGGTCGGGTGCAGCAGGGTGGGCTTGTCGCGCTGTTCCACGCGAACGTCGCCCGGGGCGTACATGACTGCCTGACGCACGTCAGTTCTCCTTCGAAGTGGTGCCGAAGACCTGCTTGGCGACGGCCCTGGTGTCTCCTCGCCGAGGTCGTGGGCGGACGTCTCACGGACTCCATGAAAGCGGGCCGGCGGCGCGGGTGGGAGGGCTTGGCGAAACAGGTAATGACAGGGCCTCTTTGGCCGCCGGCGCAGGCACCCGCCGCCGTCCCGCCAAGCCGCACGTACGCCCCGGTACCCAGCATCTGCTCGACGCGATGACCGACGCCCCCGCATTCGTCCGCAACGGCCGCCTGGACATCCTCGCCGCCAACCGGCTCGCCGAAGCGCTCTACTCCCCCGCGTTCGACATCGCGGACCGGCCGGTCAACCTGGCCCGGTTCTGCTTCCTCGACCCGCGAGCCGAGGAGTTTTATCCCAAATGGAACGACGCCGCCAACACCACGGTGGCGTTGCTGCGCACCGAAGCCGGCCGCGATCCGTACGACAAGGGGCTGACCGATCTGGTGGGTGAGCTCGCCACCCGCAGCGATGACTTCCGCGTCCGGTGGGCCGCCCACGACGTACGCCTGCACCACACCGGAACCAAACGCTTTCAGCACCCGATCGTCGGGCCCCTCGAACTCGGCTTCGAGGCCATGCCGATGCCGGCCGACCCGGGCCTGACTCTCACGGCGTACAGCGCCGAGCCGGGCACCCCCACCTCGGATGCGCTGCGGCTGCTGGCCAGCTGGGCAGCCCCGGACAGCCGATCGCAGCACACGCAGGTCGCCGACCAGCCCTGACTGGGCACGCAGGCGAGTCATCACCGGTCAAGGCCGGCACGCCCAGGTTCGGCGCGCGATCAGCAGGTATCGGTGTCACGCAGGTGGCCCAACTCTGGAGGGGCAGTGGCCTCAGCAGCAAGGTCCGGCGCCATCGACCCCGCGCCGGGCGAGCGATGAGGGTTATGCCAACACCCGCAGGTTGGGCGCCGTGGCATCCGGACCGCTCATCGACGCCGTGACCACCGGAAACCCGACCGTGACCAGCAGTAACCCGACTACGCAATAGCCCTGGGTCAGTGCCCCGCCGAGGTGGCCGAACCTGCCGTCGAATTTGTGCCGCCGGACGATTCCACCGAGGACCTGGCAGTCCTCGATATCCACCCGGGGGTGCGCCATGCTTGAGGTAGTCGCGCACCACGGGCCGTCCGGTCGAGTTCCAGTGCTACGAAGACGACCGTAATGCGACACACGGGCCTTGTACGACAGCCAGGTCGGGGCCCGTGCACTTGCCCGGAACGCTCAGGTTCGGCCCCGGCACGCCGATGAACTCAGCGTAAAGGGTCGTACCTGATGCAACGGGTTGGAACGGCATGGAGCGAACAGATTGGCCGGTCGGGTGGGATGTGCATACCGACTCGGCCGGGCTGATTCCTCAAGTGCTGGCATGGCGTGCCATATACCCGCTGTACCAGCCCATCGTCGATCTCGCGACGAGAGCCTTGGTGGGAGTCGAGGCGCTCGCGCGCGGCCCGGCTGGATCTCCGGTGGAGTTCCCGGACGCGCTGTTCCCGGCCGCCGTCCGAGCCGGGCTCCTTCCGCAACTCGACCAACTCTGCGCCGCGCGCGCGTTGGAGATCGCCCGGGAAGCTGGGGAGATTGTGCCGCCGCTGCTGTTCGTCAATGCCGAGCCGGCGGCGATGAACCATCCGCTCGCCCCCGACCTGATTGCCGCCATCACCTCCCCACGGCTGTTCCGGATCGTGCTGGAGTTCACCGAACGGGCACTCGCAACGCACCCAGCCGGCCTGTTGGACATCGCCCACGGCGTGCACTGCGGTTCGGGCGCCCTGGCCCTCGATGACGTCGGCGCCGAGCCGCTGTCGCTGGCGTTCCTCCCGCTGATCGAGCCGGAGGTGGTCAAGCTGGACATGCACCTGCTGCGCGAACCACACGCGGCAGCCACCGTCGACACCGCCGCGACCGTCTGCGCGTACGCCGAACGCGCCGGGGCGATGGTTCTCGCGGAAGGCGTCGAGACCGAGGACGACCTGGCGACCGCGCAGAGCCTCGGAGCCCAGTGGGGACAGGGCTGGCTGTTCGGGCATCCCGGCCCGCTCACCGCGCTCGCCGGCCGTCCGGTGCACCGCTACGCCCGGCTGCGCTCGGCCCGGCCGGACCTGCACCTGCCCACCGGAACACCGTTCGACCTGGCCTCGATGCGGCACTACGCCCGGTCCGGCAGCCAGCAGACGGTCGACGCACTGACCGGGTACCTCATGTCCCTGGCCGCGCGCGCCGGTCCGCACGCCGTGGTGCTCGGCGCGTTCCCGAACCCGGTCGTCGGTGCAGGCTGGCTGCCCGCCCTCACGGCGGTCGCCGAA
>DASRYP010000522.1:0-3024 GCA_035687165.1 Actinoplanes sp.
TCAACTTCGAGGTGTACGGCAGCTGATCCTTCCCCTAATGGAGTGGGCGTTCGCTCCCCCCAGCGGGCGCCCACTTTCCCCCAGCTCAGGAGGCTTCATGCGCAAGCTCGTAGCCGGTGCGGCGACCCTGGTCGCCCTCGCCGCCGGTACCTGCACGGCGTCCCCCGCGGCCGCGGCCGACACCCCGTACGACGTCCTGGTCTTCTCGAAGACCGCCGGGTTCCGGCACGACGCGATCGCGACCGGCATCCAGACGATCCGCGACCTCGGCGCTGCCAACAGTTTCACGGTCACCGCCACCGAGGACGCAGCCGCGTTCACCACCGCCAACCTCGCCCAGTACGAGACGGTCGTCTTCCTCAACACCACGGGTGACGTGCTCAACGCCCCGCAGGAGACGGCCTTCGAGTCGTACGTCCGCGGGGGTGGCGGTTTCGTCGGCGTGCACGCGGCGGCCGACACCGAGTACAGCTGGCCCTTCTACGGTCAGCTGGTCGGCGCCTACTTCAACTCGCACCCGGCGATCCAGCAGGTCACCTCTCGGGTCGAGGACCGTGGCCACGCGAGCACCGGGCACCTGCCGCAGGCGTGGACGCGCACCGACGAGCTCTACAACTACTCGACGAACCCGCGCAGCACCGCGCACGTGCTGGCCACGCTCGACGAGTCGACGTACTCCGGCGGCAACATGGGCGCCGACCACCCGATCGCCTGGTGCAAGACGATCGACAGCGGACGTTCCTGGTACACCGGCTTCGGGCACACCCAGGCCTCGTACGCCGAGGCGAACTTCCGCAACCACCTGCTGGGCGGCCTGCGCTACGCGGCCAACCGGAGCAAGGCCGACTGCCGGGTCGAGACCGGCTACACCGCGCTCTACAACGGCAGCACCACCGGATGGTCGCAGTCCGGGCCGGGTAGCTTCACCAACACCGACGCGACCCTGAACTCGACCGGCGGCATGGGCCTGCTGTGGTACAACACCAAGCAGTTCACGTCGTACTCGCTGAAGGCCGACTGGAAGCTCACCGGCGACAGCAACTCGGGCATCTTCGTCGGCTTCCCCAACCCGGGCACCGACCCGTGGGTCGCCGTCAACCAGGGCTACGAGATCCAGATCGACGCCACCGACGCCGACGATCGGACCACCGGCTCGATCTACACGTTCAAGTCGGCCGACCTCGCCGCCCGCGACGCCGCGCTGAACGCCCCGGGCGAGTGGAACACCTACGAACTGCTCGTCGAGGGCCAGCGGATCCGGGTCTACCTGAACGGCCGGCTGATCAACGACTTCACCAACACCGACCCGAACCGCAACCTGGACGGCTACCTCGGCCTGCAGAACCACGGCGCCGGTGACCAGGCCGCGTTCCGCAACGTGCGGGTCAAGGAGCTCACCGGTCAGCCGCCGGTGACGAACCTGGCGCTCAACAAGACCGCTACCGCCTCCAGCGTCGAGAACGCCTCCTACCCGGCGTCCAACGCGGTGGACGCCTCCACCACGACCCGCTGGTCGAGCGCCTTCAGCGACCCGCAGTGGGTCCGCGTCGACCTCGGTGCGACCTACAACATCAACCGCGTACGCCTCGGGTGGGAGGCCGCCTACGGATCGGCGTACCAGATCCAGACCTCGCTGGACGGCAACACCTGGACCAACCAGCGGTCGGTCGCAGGGTCCAACGGCGGCGAGGACGACAACACGGGCCTGAGTGCGCAAGCTCGGTACGTCCGCGTCTACGGCACCGCGCGGGCGACCGAGTGGGGCTATTCGCTCTTCACGTTCGAGGTCTACGGCAACTGATCCACCGCGACATCTGATTCACAGCAACGGAAAAGAGGGTTCGGATGACGACCGGCGTGTGGTTGATCGGAGCACGAGGATCTGTGGCAGTGACCTGCATGGTCGGGGCCACCGCACTACGCGCCGGGCTCGCCGAGCCGCTCGGCTGCGTCACCGAACTGCCGGAGCTGGCCAGCCCGGCCCTGCCCGCCCTGACCGAGCTGGCCTTCGGCGGGCACGACATCAGCGACCTCCCGCTGGACAAAAAGGTCGAGGACCTGGTCGCCGCCGGCGTGCTTCCCGCACGTCCGGCGGCGGCCGTCGCCGACCAGCTCGCGGCGCTGGAGAAGGAGCTGCGGCCGGCGCCGGTCGCGGCCACGCAGCTCGAGGTCGCCCGGTTGGTGGCGCAGGACATCGACGACTTCCGGCGGCGGCGCGGCCTGGAACGCGTCGTGGTCGTCAACGTTTCCTCCACCGAGCCGGTCATCGAACGAGTCCCGGCGCACGAGAGCCTGGCCGCGCTGGAGGAAGCGCTGGCGCGGGAAGGCACGCTGCTGCCGCCGAGCTCGCTCTACGCGTACGCCGCCTTCCTGGCCGGTTGCTCGTTCGTGGACTTCACCCCGTCGACCGGCGCTCGGCTCCCCGCGCTGCGGGAACTGGCCGACCGAGCCGGGCTGCCCTACGCCGGACATGACGGCAAGACCGGTGAGACGCTCGTGAAGTCCGTGCTGGCCCCCATGTTCGCCATGCGCAACCTGCGCGTCCGGACGTGGTCGGGCACCAACCTGCTGGGCGGCGGCGACGGCGCCAACCTGGCCGATCCCGCCGCGAACGCCGCCAAGGCGGGCAGCAAGCAGCGGGTGCTGGCCGAGACCCTCGGCTACCAGCCGCAGGGCAGCAGTCACATCGAATACGTGGACGACATCGGCGACTTCAAGACCGCCTGGGACCTGATCACCTTCACCGGGTTCCTGGGCACCCGAATGCGGATGGAGTTCTCCTGGCACGGCTGCGACTCCGCCCTCGCCGCGCCGCTCGTGCTCGACCTGGCCCGGCTGACCGCGGCCGCGCAGGCCGCCGGGCGCAGCGGGCCCCTCACCGAACTGGCCTTCTTCTTCAAGGATCCGCTCGGCGAGGTGCCGCACGCGCTGCCCGATCAGTGGGCCGCGCTCGCCGCCTTCGTGCGGGGGCTCGATGAGCCTGCGTGACCTGGCCGAACTGGTCCGGGCCCCGGCCGCCCTCTC
>DASRYP010000523.1:0-8164 GCA_035687165.1 Actinoplanes sp.
GCAAGGGCTATCGGGCGACGACGCCGCAGGAGGTCGCCGCCGCCCTCCGCGAGGCTCTGGCGCTGGGCAAACCCGCGCTCATCGACTGCATCATCGACCCCGCCGACGGGACCGAGAGCGGCAACATCACCCACCTCAACCCGAAGGGAATCACGGTTCGGTGAGGGCGACCGGCCGGCCCACCGGTCCTGAGTGACCGGGGTGGCGGCCCGCCGACGCTGGAACGCGTTCTCGTTGTGGTACGAGGCACGTTCCGGTGTCGGACCGGGCCGCCCGCGTTGTGCGTCCGACGACATCCTGGGTAGAAGACGGAGGCTCGAACCCCATGTACACAGTTACCGATCCCGCGACGGGTGAACTGATCGAGAAGATCGAGAACGCGACCGAAGGGGAGATCCAGGAAGCGATCGATCGGGTCCACCGCGGATACCTGTCGTGGCGGCGCCGGACGGTCGCCGAACGGGCCGAGATCGTGGCACGCGCGGCCGACCTGTTCGCCGAGCGCGCCGACGAGCTGGCGGCGACGATGACCCAGGAAATGGGCAAACGGGTCAACGAGGGCCGCGGTGAGATCGGCGTGGTCGTCGACATCTTCCGGTACTACGCCGGCAACGCCGCCGCGCTGCTGGCCGACGAGCCGCTGAAGATCAAGGGCGGCCGGGCCGTCATCACCAAGAACCCCATCGGCCCGCTGCTCGGAATCATGCCGTGGAACTTCCCCTGTTACCAGGTCGCCCGGTTCGTGGCACCGAACCTGGTACTCGGCAACACGATTCTGCTGAAGCACGCCTCGACGTGTCCTCGGTCGGCCGTCGCCATCGAGCGGATACTCCACGAAGCCGGCGTGCCCGAGGACGCGTACGTGAACATCTTCGCCTCCAGCGCGCAGATCCCCCAGATGCTCGCGGATCCCCGCATCCAGGGAGTCTCGCTGACCGGCAGTGAGCGGGCGGGCATCTCGGTCGCCGCCGAGGCCGGAAAGAATCTGAAGAAGGCCGTCCTGGAGCTCGGTGGCTCCGATCCCCTGATCGTGCTGGACACCGACGACATGGACCAGACGGTGAAGGCCACCGCGACCGCCCGGATGCGTAACTGCGGCCAGTCGTGCAACGCCCCGAAGCGGATGATCGTGCTCGCCGGCGTCTACGAGGAGTTCGTCGACCGTCTGACCAAGTATGTGGCCGAAACCTTCCTCCCGGGCGACCCGAGCAACCCTGCGACGAAGCTGCCGCCGCTGGCGTCGGTCGCGGCGGCCGACGAGGTTGCCGGTCAGGTCGAGAAGGCGATCCGGCAGGGCGCGACGCTGCGCACCGGCGGGCGTCGTATCGACGGGCCCGGCGCTTATCTCGAGGCCGGTGTGCTCACCGACGTGACCCCGGACATGGATGTTTACCACGAAGAGGTCTTCGGTCCCGTCGCGCTGGTCTTTCGCGCCGAGACCGAGGAGGAGGCGATCGCGATCGCGAACGACTCACCGTTCGGGCTCGGCGCCAGTGTCTGGGGCACCGATCCGGACCGGCTGCGCCGGGTGGCCGGGCAGATCGAGTCCGGCATGGTGTACCTGAACAGCGCCGGCGGGTCGCAGGCCGACCTGCCGTTCGGCGGGATCAAACGTTCCGGGATGAGCCGGGAACTCGGCCCGGCCGGCATCGAGGAGTTCATGAACAAGAAGTCCATCCGGTTGTGACGGCACCGGAGCCTGCCGGTCAGCGCAGGGCGTCCTGCTCGTCGCCCTCCTGGCGCCGCTGGTGGTAGGACTCCCGAGTGCGTTCGGTGTGCCGGCGCATCAACTCGCCGGCACGCCTGCTGTTCCCGCTGGCGATCATGTCGATCAGCGCCGCGTGCTCATCCCACGCCTCCCTGCCACGGGACCGGGCGATCGGCGAGTAATACCACCTCACCCGGCGGTCCACCATCGCGATCAGCTGGGCCAGGACCTTGTTGCCGGACATCTCGACCACGTGCGCGTGCAGGGCCGCGTTCGCCTCGACCAGAGCCACCTGGCTGTCCTCGCTGAGCGCCTGCTCGCCGGCGCGCTGCAGCTCCCGGAGCCGCTCGACCTGTGCCGGCGTGGCCTGCTTGGCGGCCAGCCGCGCGGACTCCGTCTCGAGCAGGGTGCGGGTGGCGAGCAGTTGGTCGGCCTCTTCCTCGGTGGGCTCGTGGACGAAGGCGCCGAGCGCCGGACGTAGGTCGACCCATCCCTCGTTGTGCAGCCTCTGCAGGGCCTCCCGGACGGGCTGCCGGCTCACGCCGAGTTGCGCGGCGAGCTCGTTCTCGACGAGATGCTCGCCCGGCTGCAGTTCCCGATTGATGATCATCTCGGCGATGACGTCGTAGACCGCTTGGCGTAGGGGAGCGGGCCGCTCCAAGGGCTGACGCACAGGCCGGGGCCCGCCGCTGGCCGCGCCGAGGGGCCGTCGGCCGCCGTTGGTGCCGACTGGCGAGGTCGCACCTCTCCGATCGGTCATCGAACTACCTCCGGCTGCGAGAAACGATCGGGTACCGTGCCCGACCTGGGTTTTAGCATACAGTCGGCGACATGCAATGAAGGAGCCCGGGTACGTCCTGTGGCGTCGCGAGGGTGGGCGGCCCCACCGCCCACCCTCGCGCTGTTTCGACGTGCGGGACGTGCGCCGATCAGCCGGCGACCGGGTCCCGGTATTCGACCTCCGGCACCGGCTCGAACTCGTTGACCTCGGCGATGGAGAGGCCGTGCGCGGTGTTCGCCGTACGCTCGATCATCACCTCGATCAGCACCGGCCGGCTGGTGCGCCGCGCCTCTTTACTGGCCCAGGCCAGCGCGCCGGCGATCTCACCCGGCTGGGACACCCGGCGGCCGGAACATCCGTACGCCTCCATGATCTTGACGTTGTCGGTGCCGTGCAGGTCGTAGTGGATGTCCACCTCGTAGTTCATGTCGTAGCCGATCTCGGCCTGACGGATCAGGCCGAGATACTCGTTGTTCAGCATGACGAGGACGAAGGGGATGTCGTACTGTGCGGCGACGGCGAGCTCCTCGACCAGGAACTGGAACGAATAGTCGCCGACCACGCCCACGACCTCCGCATCGGGTCTGGCGGACTTGACCCCGATCGCCGCTGGTATCTCCCAGCCCAGCGGCCCTGCCTGACCGCAAACCTGGTAGTGCCGGGGCTTGAACACCTGTTGGAACTGCCCGGACCAGATCTGGTAGAGGCCGATGGCGGTGACGAAATAGGTGTCCGGGCCGAAGAACTCGTTGATCTCCTTGAACACCCGGGGCGCCTTGATCGGAACCGCGTCGAAGTCGTCCCGGCGCGGCAGGGTCTCGCGCAGCCGGCGGACCAGCGAGATCCATCGGCCGCGGTCCCGTCGTACGCCCCGCCGCCGAGCCGCGTCGAGCAGCGCCGCGAGGAACGGCCCGGCGTCCGACACCACGCCGAGGTCCGGACCGAACACCCGGCCGAGCTGGGTCGGCTCGATGTCGACGTGGATGAACTTCCGGCCGCCGCGGTAGGTCGCCAAGTCACCGGTGTGCCGGTCACCGAAGCGGGCGCCGAGCGCGAGGACCAGGTCGGACTCCAGGAAGGACGCGTTGCCCCACCGCTGGGTGGTCTGAATGCCGGTCATTCCGGCGAACAGATCGTGGTCCTCCGGGAACGCGCCCTTGCCCATCAGGGTCACCTGGACCGGGATGTCCAAGGCCTCGGCGACCTGCCGCAGCGGTTCGGTGGCCTCGCCGAGGATGACCCCGCCGCCGGCCAGGATCAACGGACGCTCGGCGGCCAGCAGCAGGTCGAGGGCCCGTTCCACCCGCGGCAGGTGCGGCTCGACCGGGGGCACCGGCAGCGCCGCGTCGATCGAGGCGTCCCACTCGATCTCCTGCCGCGCCACATCGATCGGCAGGTCGATCAGCACCGGTCCCGGCCGTCCGGAGCGCGCGATCCGGAACGCCTCCCGAAAGATCCAGGGCGCCTGGGCGGCCTCCTTCACCTGCACCGCCCACTTCGTTACCGGCTTGGCGATCTCGACGATGTCCACCGCCTGGAACGCCTCCTGGTGAAGCTTGCCGGTGGGCGCCTGACCGGTGATGCAGATCATCGGAATGGAATCAGCGTGCGCGGTGTACAACCCGGTGATCATGTTGGTGCCGGCCGGCCCGGACGTGCCGATGGCCACCCCGACCCGACCATTGGTCCGGGCCCAGCCGTCCGCCATGTGGGTCGCGCCCTCTTCGTGCCGGACGATCAGATGTCTGATCTCGCTGCGCCGCAGCGCGGCGTAGAACGGAAGGATGGCGGCGCCCGGACAACCGAACGCGATGTCCACGCCCTCCGACGCGAGCACCGAGACGACCGCGTCCATGCAGGGAATCTTGCCCATGGATTCAACCTCCGAGTAGCGGGTACGGGTGGAGCGTCCTCAGGCCGGGGCCCGGCGGGCCATGATTGTGGCCAGTAGGTCGGTCGCGGCGTACACGGTCCGCAACGTCGGAGCCGGAGCGCCGGTGATGTCGGCCATCTCCACCACCGCCGCGACGACGGCGTCGAGCTCCATCTCCTTGCCGGCCTCGAGATCCTGCAGCATCGAGGTCTTGTGGTGGCCGACCCGTCGAGCGCCGTCGATCCGCTTCTGGATGGAGATCCCCGGAGTGCTTCCCACCCGGGCGGCGATGTCGAGCGTCTCCTCCATCATCTGCTCGACCACTCGCCGGGTGCCCGTGCTCTCGCAGATCTCGACCATGGTGGCCCGGGTGAGCGCGCTGATCGGGTTGAGCGAGACGTTGCCCATCAACTTGATCCAGATGTCATCCCGCAGTCGTGGTTCGACCGGACACTTCAGACCGCCGGCGATCATCGCCTCGCTGAACTGGAGACACCGCTGCGACACCGTCCCGTCCGGCTCACCGATGGCGAACCGGGTCCCCTCCAGATGCTGGATCACCCCGGGTGACTTGATGACGGTGGCCGGATATACCACGCAGCCGATCGCCCGCTCCGGCGCCATCACGGCCGAGGTCTCGCCGTTCGGATCCACCGCTTCGATCCGATGGTCCTCGTACGGTCCCGGGAGCTTGTGGAAGTACCACCACGGGATGCCGTTCTGACCGGCCACGAGGGCGGTGTCGGAGCCGAGCAGCGGAGCGAGCAGGGGCCCCGCCGCGGCGTACGAATGTGCCTTGAGACCGAGGAAGACGTAGTCCACCGGTCCGATATCCGTCGGATCGTCAGTAGCATGCGGGTGGGCGGAAAAATCGCCCCGTGGGCTGAGTACCCGTACCCCGTGGGCCCGCAGTGCGGCCAGGTGCGCCCCGCGGGCGATCAGATGAACGTCCACTCCAGACCGACACAGCGAGGCGCCTACGTAGGCGCCGATGGCGCCGGCTCCGAGCACCGCGACTCGCATGGGCGACCCCTTCTCACGCGCAGATGTGTATGCATTATGGGAAGTACAGTATGCAATCACGGAAGGCCTGACAAGCATGGAACCGGATGCCGCGGCGACCTCGACGTCATCGCCGAAGGCGTCGAACACCTTCGGCGGCTACCACATCTCACAAACCATCATCAAAGCGGGCACAGGGCAACAAAGGCCGGGACCGTGGGTGTTTATGGGATCAACTCGGCCATGGAAAGTGCCTTGTCCAGCCGACCAGCGGCCAGGTCGTCGAGACGGATCACGAAACTCCCGGCGCTCCGGTAGTAGAACTCGTTGTCTACCGGAAAGCGGGCGAGCGACACCCACTCACTCGTCAGCCGGTGCGTCTCCTTCTCCACATGGGAATACCATTTCGCGACCGGGATGACGATCTCGCCGGTCTTCTCGCGCCAGGCGAGGGTCTGCTCCGCAATACTCTCGACGGCCTTCTCATCGGCATACCCGCCGATATGGGCGCTGACGTACCCGTCGTGCGACGGCCAGAGTTCATGGGACAGAGTGCGGAGTTCGTCCAGGTGCGGCAGGTCACGCTCGAGGTCACGGGCCAGTTGCTGCTGGAAGGGTGACAGGTCGTCCTCGTCCTCTTCGTCCTCTTCGTCCTCGTCGTCCGCCCCGAACCAGTCGGGGAACTCCGCGCGCAGCGTGGCCCCGACGTCGTACTGTTCGCCGACGAACACGTCGTCGGTGGATCCTGTCGCCACTTCAGTATCGGTACCAGCCGGCACATACACGACTTGCCCGAACCTCCCCTCCGCGGTGGCAGCGGCCTGCTCGTGGTCCAGGAAGAACAGCAGCGAGCCTTCTGCCGGCAGGCCGAAGCCGTCGACTCTTGGCAGCGCCGCACAGTCGACCGAGAAGATGAACGGCAACGGACTGACCCCGTCGGACGGCCAGTCCATGCCCACCGGCAGCCGGGGCAACCCACCGAACTGCCCGACCGGAACACCGCCGGATTCCCTGCTCAACCGGATCGACAAACGGAGGTGCTGGATGAACCAGCTGACCTCGTCGTCCGGGATGCCTAACGCGAGCGCCGCACGACGAATCTGCCCATGATGATCCATGGCGCAACATGGTGCCACAGGGACAACGACCAGAGGGCGAGCCCGGCGACCGGCCGGACATCATCACCCTGATCCCCGTGGACCCAGCCACCGTCACCGACGCGGTGCAGCGGGCGGCTCGCGTAACCCGAGCGCGGGCCGATCAGGCGGGGAACCGTACCGCCGACGCCCGGGAGCTGACCAACCAGCGGCAGAGGGTCGACAAGGCGGCGGACGACGCCACCGCCGCCGAGCAGCGGGCGGACGACGCGGTGGGGGAGGGCTGCGGCGACGAGGCCTCCGGGTCAGTTGGTCCAGTAATTGAGGTTGAAGGTTCCGCCGACCATTTCCAGCCGAACGGTGTGGTAGGTGCCGGCGGGAAGGACGAAGGTGCCGGCATCCACGGTCCGGTAGGTCTGCCAGTCGCCGGTGTTCGGCAGGGTGACTGTCGGGCCGGCCACCGCGTCGACGACGAAACGAAGTTTGCTGCCGTCGTGCGGCGCGGCTGCTCGCACCTTGAGGGCGACGGTGCCCTGCAGCGGCACGTCCTGCCACTGCAACCACTCACCCTCGGCGATGGCACCGGCGTTCCAGCTGCCGTCGGCGTCGCCTGAACGCTCGACGTCGAGGTCACCGTCGCGGAATTGCGCCCACTGATTGCCGGTGGTGGTGTCGAAATAGCTGTCGGCCCCCTCGGCCTGGATCCGCAGGTCGGCAGGGAACGGCTTCTTCGAGTAACGCCGCAGGATGTTGAGACGCTGGTTCGGGTAGTCGTACTGCCTTGCGGCGTATGTGCCGGCAGCCGCACGCCACAACGACGCGTTCTCGGCCCAGTCGGTGAAACCTTCGACCAAAGTTGCTGTGCCGCCCGCGTTGACCGTGGCATCGAGGTTGTCGTCCAGTGTCCCGCCGTGGGCCGGGTCGACGACGCGGTCGACTGTCGGACTGACGAGGTCGAACGCCGGTACGGTCACGCCGTACGTCCGACCGTAAATACCTGACCGGCCATCGACGCTGCGGAACATGTCGACCGACGCGGCACCTGGCCCCGGCTGAACCCCACCACGTTCGAATCAGCGAAGGTGGAGACCGTCTGCCAGGTGGCCAGGTTCGGCACGTCGGCGATGTTTTTTACGCTCTTCGGGTCCCAGATGCTCAGATCCAACCCGGCGTTGGTCACCGTGGGGCGGGAATCCTCGACGTGGACGCCCATGACCTCTGAGTCCGGCGCACCCATGACGGTGATGGTGCGGTTGTTGTCGTACCGTGTCGTCAGCGTCCCGTCGTACAGCGAGAGCCGTTGCTGGAACGTGGTGTAGCCGGTATCGAAGCGCGGATTGCTGAACAGGGTGACGTTGCCCGCCGCGTAGGTGGATTGCTCGGCCAGGTCGACACCCGATACCTGCATGGATAGTCCGTTGTCGTTCCAGACCATTGCGCCGGTTCGCCCATTGCCCACGGTGAGGCCGTGCAGCGGGTTGATGTTCGGCCGGTTGTAGACGATGTCGTGCTTCGCAAGGTAGCCGGGACGGTCGACGTTCAACGTCCCGGTGCCGGAGTTGAAGGCAGCGTCCGTCGTCGCGGCCTGCGCAGGCTGCGCAGCGAGAACAGCAAGCGGGCTACCCAGGAGGAGGATGATTGTCGCGGCGCTCCGCCACGGACGGCGCTTCATCTGGTGGACCTATCTGAGTCGGCCTGGCTTC
>DASRYP010000524.1:0-4123 GCA_035687165.1 Actinoplanes sp.
CGGCGCAAGCAACTGTCCACGGTGGCCGTCGCACTGGCCGGTCTGGCCGGGCCGACGTTGCTGGCCCTCGCCTACCTGATTGCCGGCCCCGGCTCGGGCCGCCTCCAGGGGGTGCCCTACTGGGCCGCGATGTGCGCCGCCGGTGCGGGCGTCCTCGGCTCGATGCTCACCGCGGTGGCGCGACCCGCGGTGGCGCGACGCAACCCGGCCACCGACCGGCCCGGCTCACCGGTGGCCGCGCCCACCCCGGATCGTCCCCCGCTGCCCCAGCGCGACGCGCAGCCCGACTCCGCGATCGCCAAGGCCGGTGGCGCGGCCCCGACCCAGGGTGGCGGTATCGCCGCGACCTACGGCACCGCGGCTCCGAACCCCGGCGGTCCGTTGCCCGGCACGGGCGCCGCCCAGGCGATCACCGGTCGCGCGACGGTCTCCGCCCGCGCCTCGGTCGCGGTCCGCGCCGCGGCCGCCGCGCAGCGCCCCGAGGACGAACTCCGCCCGTCCGACACCGGCGTCATCACGATGCCGCCGTTCAATGGCTTCAGTCCGCCCCAGCCGCAGCAACACCCCGGTACCGACCGCCCCGACGGCGAGATCAGCGACTGGGTGAACGGCCTCGGCCGCAGCTAGAGGTGCTGCACCGCCGCGTCGAGGTGCAGCACCTCATCGCCGCCTACGAAGAGGTGCTGTCGCCGCCGGCCGAGAGCGGCACGTAGACCTTGCTCCCGCCCGCCACGAACTCGGCGGACTTGAGGCCCATGCCCTGCGCCTTCAACTCATGGCTGATCTTCATGGAGCAGAACTTCGGCCCGCACATCGAGCAGAAGTGGGCGGTCTTCGCGGGTTCGGCCGGCAGCGTCTCGTCGTGGTAGGCGCGCGCCGTTCCGGGGTCGAGCGCCAGTTCGAACTGGTCCTCCCAGCGGAACTCGAAGCGGGCCTTGGACAGCGCGTCGTCCCAGTCCTGCGCGCCCGGGTGCCCCTTGGCCAGGTCGGCCGCGTGTGCCGCGATCTTGTAGGCGATCATCCCGGCCTTCACGTCGTCCCGGTTGGGCAGGCCGAGGTGCTCCTTCGGGGTCACGTAGCAGAGCATCGCGGTCCCGAACATGCCGATCATCGCCGCGCCGATCGCGGACGTGATGTGGTCGTAGGCCGGAGCGATGTCCGTGGTCAGCGGCCCGAGCGTGTAGAACGGCGCACCTCCGCACAGCTCGACCTGCAGGTCCACGTTCTCCTTGATCTTGTGCATCGGCACGTGGCCGGGGCCTTCGACCATCACCTGTACGTCGTGCTCCCAGGCCACGTGGGTCAGCTCGCCGAGAGTTCGTAGCTCGGCGAACTGGGCCGCGTCATTGGCGTCGGCGATCGAACCCGGCCGCAGCCCGTCACCGAGTGAGAACGTGATGTCGTACTCGGCGAAAATCTCGCAGAGCTCGGCAAAATGCGTATACAGGAAGTTCTCCTGGTGGTGCGCCAGACACCAGGCTGCCATGATCGAGCCGCCCCGCGAGACGATCCCGGTCACCCGGTCGATGGCGAGCGGCACGTGCGGCAGCAGCACCCCAGCGTGGATCGTCATGTAGTCGACGCCCTGCTCGGCCTGCTCGATGATCGTGTCGCGGAACAACGACCAGGTCAGCTTCACCGGATCGCCCTTGACCTTCTCGAGCGCCTGATAGATCGGCACGGTCCCGATCGGCACCGGCGAGTTCCGGACGATCGCCTCGCGGGTCTCGTGGATGCGCGGCCCGGTCGACAGGTCCATCACCGTGTCGGCGCCCCAGCGGGTGGCCCAGGTCAGCTTCTCGACCTCCTCGGCGACCGACGAGGTCACGGCCGACGTGCCGATGTTCGCGTTGACCTTCACCAGGAACCTCGAGCCGATCACCATCGGCTCACTCTCGGGGTGGTTGCGGTTCACCGGCAGCACCGCCCGGCCGGACGCGATCTCTTCGCGGACCAGCTCGACCGGCACGTTCTCCCGGACCGCCACGAACTCCATCTCGGGGGTCACTTCACCGGCCCGTGCCACCGCGAGCTGGGTGCGCCCGGTCGCCCACGGTTTCCGCAGCGGGGGCAGACCCTCGGCCGGGTCGCTGCCCGGACCCGACGTGTCGTAGAGCCGCACGGGGTCGTTCCCGTCGCTCAACTCGACCGCCATGAACGGCACGCGGATGTCGGGCCGCTGTCCCTCGACGTACACCTTGCGTCTCATCTTTTCTCCAATCAGGACAAAACCGGCAGCGTACGGCCGCAAGGGGCTCACGAACCGCCCTGCCGGAAACTCAGGGCCGGGCGAAGTGGTTCAGCGGCCCGGGCCCGGCGCCCAGCCGCCAGTCGCGCCCGCCCACCAGCGCCGACGTCACGTACCGCTTGGCGTTGCGCACCGCCGACGGCACCGGATCACCCACCGCCAGCCGCACCGCGATCGCCGACGAGAACGTGCAGCCCGACCCGTGGTTGTTGACCGTCGCCACCGGCGCACCGCGCAGCGTCTCGGTCACCCCGCCGAAGCTCAGCACGTCGAGCGCCAGCTCGCTGCCGGTCACCACCACCGCGCGCGCCCCCAGGGCGACCAGGCGTTCCGCCGCCGCGGCCATCTCCTCGGCCGTCTCGACCGGGCTTCCGACAAGGGCGCCGGCCTCCTGCCGGTTCGGGGTCACGACACAGGGGTACGCGACCAGGGGCGCGACAGCGGCGGTCTCCGCGAGCCGGGCCCCCGAAGTGGCTACGAGAACCGGATCGACGACCAGGTTGGGCAGGCGGTCGGCGCGGGAGACGAGCAGTTCGGCGACGGCCGGGTCCCCGATCATGCCGACCTTGACGGCCGCGACCGGAAAGTCGTCGAGAACCGCGTCGAGCTGCGCCGCCACGATGTCGATCGGGATCGGGTGGATCGCGGTGACACCGACCGTGTTCTGCGCCGTCACCGCAGTGACGACCGAAACTCCAAATGCCCCGAGCGCCGCGAACGTCTTGAGATCGGCCTGAATCCCCGCTCCCCCACCGGAATCCGACCCGGCAATGGTCAGCACCACCGGCGGCGTCACGATCCGCTCACCGTTCCCGCCCCAACCGGCCGCCGAGCTGACGCGAACGCCTCCGCGAGCTCACCGGCGACGCGTTCCGGATCGGCGGCTCGCATGATCGCCCCCAGCACCGCGACCCCCCGCGCACCCGCCGCCGCACCCTCCGCCGCCCGCTCAGCCCGGTCGATCCCGCCCAGCGCCAGCCAGGGAACATCGCCCGCCAGCCTCGCCGCCCCGGCCGGCCCCCACGCCGGTCCGTATCCCGGCTTGGTCTCCGTAGCCCAGATCGGCGACAGCGTCACGTATTGCTCGACGGAGAGCGACGGCACCTCATGACATGACCGCCCGACCAACCCCACCCCGGCGGCCGGCACCGGATCAGCTGCGGCCAGGTGCACCGCGTCCCCGCCCAACGGATCCGGACCAGCCACGATCAACCGCCCAGCCGGCAACAGTTCTCGCAGCGACGCGGCCAGGCCGGCTCGCTCGGCGTACGGAAGATCCCGCTCACGCAGCACGACCCACGCAGCACCGCCACGGACCGCCGCCCCGACCACGTCGATCAGAGCCGCCGTCCCCCCTCGATCCGCCCCGCGCCCCGCAGCCGCCAGGCGTCGATCGGTGAGCACGACCAGCCCGCCCGGCGTCACCATTCGGCCAGCCCCTCATCCGAAGTGGACGCCAGCGCGTGAAACCGACGTGGGATGCGCCCCGCGCTGCAGGCCAGCCGCCCCGCGATCACCGCGTGCCGCATCGCCGCCGCCATCGCCGCCGGATCGTCGGACCGCGTGATCGCGCTGGCGATCAGCACCGCGTCGCAGCCCAGCTCCATCGCCAGCGCCGCGTCCGAGGCCGTGCCGATGCCCGCGTCCAGCACCACCGGCACCTGGACGCTCTGCCGGATCAGCCGGATGTGGTGCGGGTTCGAGATGCCCAGCCCCGAGCCGATCGGCGACCCGGCCGGCATCACCGCGGCACAGCCCACGTCGGCCAGGCGGCGGGCCAGGATCGGGTCGTCGCTGGTGTAAGGCAGCACCGTGAACCCGTCGCCGACCAGCGTCTCAGCGGCGCGCAGCAGCTCGACGCCGTCGGGCAGCAGG
>DASRYP010000525.1:0-13427 GCA_035687165.1 Actinoplanes sp.
ACCTGTCGCAGGCCGCGCAGATGCGGTTCCGCCTGCTGATCGGCACGACCGGCGACGTGGCCTCGGTGGCGCTCAACCCGCCGTCGGCCGCGCCGAGCACCGCACCCAGTACCGGCGCCTCCGCCCCGGCGAGTGCGAAGCCGTCGGCCCCGGTCGTCGCGAACAGCCCGTCCGCCGGCGGTCAGGGCGGCGGCGAGGTTGTCAAGGCCCCGACTCCGAGCGCGACCCCGAGCGCCCCGGCGCCGTCGGCCGCTGTCGCCCCGCCGGTCGCGGCCGATGTGCAGCAGCAGCGGGCCGAGGTCGAGAAGAAGGTCGGCGCCGCCGCGTGGTCCGCGGCCCAGCGGCTGACCGCTCCGGTCGACCTCAGCACGGACACCAAGGCCGGCCTGCCCTTCGCGAACTTCGCGAAGCTCAGCGGCCCCGAGGTCAACGTGCTGACCCCGCAGATGCAGTTCAACGTGCCGACGATCAGCTGCCAGCAGCTCAACGAGCGACCGAACGGCGCGATCGACAACAAGGACAGCCAGGTCGCCGCGTGTTACCAGAACGCGAAGATCATGCTGGACAAGGCGCCGGTCGTCGGTGAGGACATCTCGAAGGCGAGCCCGCAGCTCGACCAGCAGACCGGCCAGTGGGTCGTCTCGCTCGACTTCAAGAGCGAGGGCGCGACCAAGTGGGCGGCCCTGACCCGGCAGGCGTTCGAGGCCACGTCGACCGCCCCGTGCTTCGTCGCCACGCAGGCCCTCTACGGCCAGGTCGACCACTGCGCCGTCGCGGTGGTGCTCGACAAGGACGTCATCTCGGCGCCGCAGATCCAGGGCGTGCTCACCGGCACCTCGCAGATCACCGGCCAGTTCACCTCGACGTCCGCCCGTCAGCTGGCCGACCAGCTGAACTTCGGCGCGCTGCCGGTCACCTTCACCTCGGGCCCGGCCCAGACCGTCTCGGCGACGCTCGGCATCCAGCAGCTCCAGGCCGGTCTGCTCGCCGCCGCGATCGGCATGGGCCTGGTGGCGATCTACGCGTTCTTCTACTACCGCCTGCTCGGTTCCGTGATCTTCCTGAGCCTGATCCTGTCGGGTCTGCTGACCTTCGGCGCGCTGGTCTTCCTCGGGCGTACGGTGGGCTTCACCCTGACCTTGGCGGGTATCGCCGGCTTCATCGTGTCCCTAGGCGTCGCGGCCGACTCGTTCGTCATCTACTTCGAACGTCTTAAAGACGAGATCCACGAGGGTCGAAGTCCACGGAGTGCCGTGCCGAGGGCCTGGGCGCGGGCACGTCGCACGATCATCTCGGCGAACACGATCACCATCCTCGCCGCCGTGGTGCTCTACGTCGTCTCGGTCGGCGCGGTGCAGGGCTTCGCCTTCGCGCTCGGCCTGTCGACCGTGCTCGACCTGCTGGTCGTCTTCCTCTTCCGGCACCCGATCATGACGATGTTCGCCCGCACCAAGGCGTTCCTGTCGCCGCGGGTCAGCGGCCTCGGCCGCGTGCTGCGCAACGCTCCGACCGACCCCAAGGAGGCCTGACATGGCCCGCCAAGGTCTCGCCGCCCGGCTGTACGCGGGTGAGGCGAACGTCAACATCATCGGCCGGCGCAAGATCTGGTTCGCGGTCGCGGCCGCGCTGGTCCTGCTCTCGATCGGCAGCTTCGCGATCAACAAGTTCCACCTCGGCATCGAGTTCGCCGGTGGCACGTCGTTCAGCGTCCCGGCCAAGGTCGGCGACAAGGAGCTCACCCAGGGTGAGGTCTCGGATGCCGTGGAGCGGGCGATCCAGTCGGTCGACCCGGGCGCCGAGGTCGGTGCCGCGCAGAAGGTGGGCCGCGCCGGTCAGGGCGAGAGCTACAACGTCCGTGCCTCGGCGCTCAGCGCACAGCAGGCCGAGGACGCCAAGACGGCGCTCGTCGAGGATCTGGGTGTCAACGCCGCGGACGTCAGTGACGACCAGGTGTCGGCGGCGTGGGGTGGCCAGGTCACCAGGCAGGCCCTGCTCGGCCTGGTGATCTTCCTCGTGCTGGTGATGGTCTATCTGATCGTCCGCTTCGAGTGGCGGATGGCGGTCGCGGCCGTCGCGTCGCTCGTGCTCGACCTCATCATCACGGCCGGGGTCTACTCGGTGGTGGGATTCGAGGTCACCCCGTCGACCGTGATCGGCTTCCTGACGATTCTGGGCTATTCGCTGTACGACGTGGTGGTGGTCTTCGACAAGGTGCAGGAGAACACCCGCGGCATCACCGCGGGCAGCACCCGCACCTACAGCGAGGCCGCCAACCTGGCGGTCAACCAGACCCTGATGCGCTCGCTCAACACCGGTCTGGTGGCGCTGCTGCCGGTCGGCGGTCTGCTCTTCATCGGCGCGGGCCTGCTCGGCGCGGGCACGCTGAAGGACCTCGGCCTGGTGCTCTTCGTCGGCATGGGCTTCGGCGTCATCGCCTCGATCATGTTCGCGGCGCCGGTGCTGACCTTCCTCAAGGACCGTGAGCCGAAGATCAAGGCGCACACCGCCCGGGTGCTCGCCCGGCGGGCCTCGGTCCGCTCCGGCGACGTGGCCCCGCGCGGCGAGCGCCCCGGCCGGGACGCCAACGTGACCGAGTCGGACGAGGCGGCTCCGGCGCTGGCGTCGGCCGCCCCGCGGCCCGGCAGCCGGCCGACGGCGAAGCGCAACACCAACGCCACCAACAACCGTGGGGGACGGACCGGCGGCGCCGGCAACCGGCCCAGCGGGGGCAACAAGCGACGTTGACACGTTGACACGTGCGGGGGCGGCCGGTTATCCGGCCGCCCCCGCTGTCGTTAGGCTGTCGCGCGTGACTGATGAGAACCCTCGCGCCACCGGTGACAGCGGCCCCGATCTGGCCGCGGTGGTCCTCGGCGGCACGGTCGATGTGCCCGACTTCCCCAAGCCGGGCATCGTCTTCAAGGACCTCATGCCGTTCTTCGCCGACGGGCGGGCGTTTCACGAGGTGATCGACGGGATCGTCGCGCACTACGGCGCCGACTCGTTCGACGTGGTGGCCGGCGTCGAAGCGCGTGGTTTCGTCGTGGCCTCCGCCATCGCGTACGCGGCCGGCGTGGGCGTCGTCCCGGTACGCAAGGCCGGAAAACTGCCGCGCCCGGCCCTCTCGGCCTCCTACGAGCTCGAGTACGGCGAGGCCACCCTCGAGGTGCACGAGGACGCGTTCATCGCCGGTCAGCGGGTCCTGGTCGTCGACGACGTGCTCGCCACCGGTGGCACCGCCGGAGCGGCTCTGGAGCTGGTGGAACGGGCCGGCGGCACGGTCATGGGCTTCGCCGTGCTGATGGAGCTGGCCTTCTTGAAGGGCCGTGAGCGACTCAGCCCGCGTACGGTCCATGCGCTCCTGACCGTTTGATGGGTCTTTGGCTGGGCGCTCGTTGCTCTTTCGGAGGTTCGCCCGAAGCATCCGGGAAGACTGTGCGGGTAGGATGACGTTCTTAGCCAGGTGACCAACCCTGGCAATGGCGGACTTCTCCGGCCGGCGACGACCGGCCAGGTCCCGAGCGAAGGCGTGAGGAGACCGGTGTCCAGCGACGTCGCCCCTCCGGCGGAGGGCACGGTGCAGCCGACCGAAGACTCACGGGCAGGTGCGGACGCTCAGACGCCCGTCGGCGAGGTGCGCCCGGTGGAGGTGGCCGACACCGACGAGACGCGGGCGCTGGTGCCCGCCGAGGCGACAGCCGGCGGCTTCGGCCTGGCCAGCGCGCCCACGGGCCGCCGCGTGCGGGCCCGGCTGGCGCGCTTCAACGCGCCCTGGCAGAGCACCCAGGTCAGCGAGGTTCTTGAACCGCTGATCGCCACGCACCGGGCGAGCCACCCCAAGGCCGACGGCCGCCAGCTTCAGCGTGCGTTCGACGTGGCCGCGCGGTGGCACTCGGGTCAATACCGCAAGTCCGGCGACCCCTACATCACCCACCCGCTCGCCGTGGCGACGATCCTGGCCAACCTCGGGATGGACACCACTACCCTGGTGGCCGCCCTGCTGCACGACACGATCGAGGACACCGACTACGGCCTCGATCAGATGCGCACCGATTTCGGCGGCGAGGTCGCCCTCCTGGTCGACGGTGTCACCAAGCTCGACCGGGTCAAGCTGGGCGACGCGGCCAAGGCCGAGACCATCCGCAAGATGGTCGTCGCGATGGCCAAGGACCCGCGGGTCCTGGTGATCAAGCTGGCCGACCGGCTGCACAACATGCGCACCCTGACCTTCCTGCCCCGCGCCAAGCAGGAGCAGAAGGCCAAGGAGACGCTGGAGATCCTGGCCCCGCTGGCCCACCGCCTCGGCATGAACACGATCAAGTGGGAGCTCGAGGACCTCGCCTTCGGCACGCTCTTCCCCAAGCGGTTCGAGGAGATCAACCGCCTGATCGGCGAGCACCAGCCGCAGCGTGAGGCGCTGCTGCGCCAGGTGACCAACCGGGTCAGCCTCGAACTCAAGTCGGCCAAGATCAAGGCGGAGACGACCGGCCGCCCCAAGCACCTCTACTCGATCTATCAGAAGATGATCGTGCGGGGCCGCGACTTCAACGACATCTACGACCTGATCGGCGTGCGCATCCTGGTCGACACGGTCCGCGACTGCTATGCCGCGCTGGGCGTCATCCATGCGAACTGGCAGCCGGTGCCGGGCCGGTTCAAGGACTACATCGCGATGCCGAAATTCAACATGTACCAGTCGTTGCACACGACGGTCATCGGCCCGACCGGCAAGCCGGTCGAGATGCAGATCCGCACGTTCGCGATGCACCGCACGGCCGAATTCGGCATCGCCGCCCACTGGAAATACAAGGAGCAGAAGGGCGCGACGATCGTCGGCCCGCCGGCTCACATCGACGAGATGACCTGGCTGCGGCAGCTGCTTGACTGGCAGCGCGAGGCGAGCGACCCGTCCGAGTTCCTCGACGCGCTGCGCTTCGACCTCTCCAGCCAAGAGGTCTACGTCTTCACGCCCAAGGGCGACGTCATCCCGCTGCCGACGGGCTCCACCCCGGTCGACTTCGCCTACGCGGTGCACACCGAGGTCGGGCACAAATGCATCGGCGCGCGGGTCAACGGCAAGCTGGTGCCGCTCGAGTCGACGCTGTCCAACGGTGACGTCATCGAGATCTTCACGTCGAAGTCGGCCAACGCCGGCCCGACTCAGGACTGGCTCGGCTTCGTCAAGAGCCCCCGGGCCCGCACGAAGATCCGGCAGTACTTCAACAAGGAACGCCGCGAGGAAGCGATCGAGATCGGCAAGGAGGCCATCGTCAAGGCGATGCGCAAACAGGGCCTGCCCCTGCAGCGCATGCTGACCAACGAGAACCTCACGACGATCGCCCGCGACCTGCACCTGGCCGACGTCGCCTCGCTCTACGCGACGATCGGCGAGAGCACGGTCAGCGCCCAGTCGGTCGTGCAGAAACTCGTCGCCGGCTTCGGCGGCGAGGAGGGCGCCGTCGAGGACATCGCCGAGACCGCCGTCGCGACCCGCCCGCCCCGCAACCGCAGCACGGCGCAGGATCCGGGCGTCGTGGTCAAGGACGTCAGCGACGTCTGGGTCAAGCTGGCCCGCTGCTGCACCCCCGTGCCAGGCGACGCCGTCTTCGGCTTCGTCACCCGTTCGGGCGGCGTCAGCGTCCATCGCGACGACTGCGCCAACGCCGGCGACCTCAGTGACCAGCAAGAGCGGGTCGTCGAGGTGACTTGGAAGCCGACCAGCGCGTCGACGTTCCTGGTGGCCATCCAGGTCGAGGCGCTCGACCGGCACAAGCTGCTGGCCGACGTGACCCGGGTGCTCTCCGAGGAGCGGGTCAACATCCTTTCCGCGACGGTCACCACGACCCGCGACCGGGTCGCCGTCAGCCGGTTCACGTTCGAGATGGCCGACCCGAAGCACCTCGGCCACCTGGTGGCCGCCGTGCGCAAGGTCGACGGTGTCTTCGACGCCTACCGCGTGACGTCCGGCGCGTAAGAGCACGAAAAAGGGGGCTTCGCGAGAAGCCCCCTTTTTGCCGCGCCGATCAGGCGGCCGCGACCGCCATCGACTTGATGTCGATCTCCTTCTTCGGGTGACCGCCGCCGGCCTGCTTCGCGAAGGCGCCGTCGTCACCGGCCTTGACCACGTCGGTGACGATGTTCATGCCCTCGGTGATCTTGCCGAGGAGCGTGTAGTTCGCCGGGAGCTTGGTGTCGGCCGCGACGATGAAGAACTGGCTGCCGGTGCTGCCGGGCTGGCCGGTGTTCGCCATCGCGATCGAGCCCGCCGGGTACGGGTTCTGCGTGTCGGTCGGCAGGTTCTCCTCGGCCATCGTGTAGCTCGGGCCGCCCGTGCCGTCGGTCTCGCGGTAGCCCTTGCCCGAGGCGAACGGGTCGCCGCACTGCAGCACCTTGAAGCTGGCCTCGTCGACCAGGCGGTGGCACTTGCTGTTGTCCCAGAACTTCTTGCTCCCCAGGAACTCGAAGCTAGCCGCCGTGCACGGCACCTTGGAACGGTCCATCGTCGCCTTGATGACGCCCAGGCTGGTGTCGATGGTCAGCACGGCGTTGCCGGTGTTGGGCACGTTGGCCGGCGGGAGGCCGACGTCCTTGACCTTGCCGCCGCCCTCCTGGGCCGGGGTCCAGGTGCAGGCGATCTGGCCGGCGGGGACGGCGGCGCTGCCGGCGGCCGTGTTGCTGCTGCCGGGCTTCTTGTCGTTCCCCAGCGAGGTCGCGAGCCACACCGCGGCGCCGGCGATCAGCACGACGGCGATCGCCGAGCCGATGATGGCCTGCCGCTGGCGGCGCTTGCGAGCGGCCGAGGCGCGCTCGGCCATCTCCTTCTCGAGCCGGGCTCGCGCCGCCGCGCGCTGCCGGTCCTTGATCGACGACACCGTGTTCCTCCTGCTGAATGGTCGGCCCGTGGCTGAGCCTGAAAAAGGGCCTAGGACTGGGTGCTGGCCGCGGGAGCCGCGGACGCCGGAGCGTCGCCGACGGTCAGAGATTTGATGGTGATCTTCTGGGTCGGCTTGACCTTCTCGTCCGCGTCGTTCTTGGACGTGGGGATCTTGCCGATCTTCGCCACCGTCGCGAGCCCACCGGTCACCTTGCCGACGATCGAGAACTCGGGGCTGGCGGGGCTGTAGTCCTTGAAGAAGATCAGGAACTGGCTGCCGTTGGTGCCGGGCGGGTTGCCGATCAGCGCCACGGTCCCCTTCGGGTAGAGCGGAGCGCTCTTGCCCGGAGCGGCGGACGCGCCCGGATCGGGAACCGTCGGAAGGTTCTCGTTGTAGACGCTGTAGGTCGGGCCGCCGAGACCGGTGCCGCTCGGGTCGCCGCAGCGCAGCGCCCCGAAGGTGGTGATCTCGTGGCAATCCGTGTGGTCGTAGAACTTCTTGCCGGCCAGGTAGCTGACGTCGGCCGTGCCGCAGGGCGAGAGTTCGTTGTCGAGGCCGACGATGATCGGGTCACCCTGGTTGGTGCTGACCGTCATGGTCCGGGTGCCCAGCGTCGGGATGTCCTTGGTCGGCGGGGTGCCGACGTCCTTGAGGTTCGCGTTCGACGCCGCGTTTTGCGGGGTCCAGAGACAGATGTCCTGGTCGGCGGCGTCGGTCTTCTCGTCGGAGTCGAACGCTCCGCCGATCCACGCCACGCCGGCGACGATGAGAAGGACCGCGAGCCCTGAGCCGACACCCGCGAGCACGCGGCGGCGGCGGCGCTCCTTGACGGCTTGCCGCGCCATCTGTCGATCGAGCTTCGCCCGCGCCAGTTTGCGCTGCCGGTCCTTGCTGGATGCCACCGAACGTTGTCCTCTCGTACGGCCCTTGTCACACGCCCGCAAGAGTGTACGGGTACCTCCTGAGAAAGTGGTGTGCGCCCGCCGGACTAGGATCGTTACGATTCGTACCTGTCTCGCAGGGAGGCCCGTCGTGCTCGTCACCGGCTTCGAGGCGCAAGCCTTCGGCACCAACTGCTACGTGGTCGCCGCCGGTCCGGGCGAGCAGTGCCTGATCGTCGATCCCGGCATCGGCGTGCTCGACCAGCTCGACGAGGTGCTCGCCGAGCACCGGCTCTTCCCGGCCGCGGTTCTGCTCACCCACGGCCACCTCGACCACACCTTCTCGGTCGCCCCGGTCTGCGGCGCGCGCGGCATCACGGCCTATGTGCACCCCGCCGACCGCGAGATGCTGGCCGACCCGGCCAAGGGCCTGAGCATGGACCTCACCCAGCTCTTCGGCGGCCGGCTGCCCTACACCGAGCCCGAGGACGTCGCCGAGCTCACCGACGGCGCGACGCTGACCCTCGCCGGTCTCGAAGTCACCGTCGATCATGCCCCGGGCCATACCGGCGGGTCGGTGCTCTTCCGCCTGCCCGGCGCGGGGACCTCGTGGGACGCGGAACAGCTCTGCCTCTCGGGGGACGTCCTCTTCGCCGGCTCGATCGGACGCACCGACCTGCCGGGCGGCAGCACCCCGACGATGATGACCAGCCTGCGGGACAAGATCCTGCCGCTGGCCGACGACACCGTCGTCCTGCCCGGCCACGGACCGGCCACCACCATCGGCCGTGAGCGCGCCCAGAACCCGTACCTGCGGGAACTGGTTGACGCGCCCGACCGCGGACTCTGAGCTTTTTCCGAGGAGATTCCCAGCATGCCCATTTCCGGTTTTCCCGAGTACCTGCCTGCCCAGCGCATGATCGAGCAGCGGGTGATCGAGCGCATCCGCACCACGTTCGAGCTTTACGGCTTCGCCCCCCTCGAGACGCGCTCGGTCGAGCCGCTCGACACGCTGTTGAGCAAGGGGGAGACCTCCAAGGAGGTCTACCTGCTGCGTCGCTTGCAGGCCGACGCGAACGCCAAGGACGACGACGCGCTGGGCCTGCACTTCGATCTGACCGTGCCGTTCGCGCGGTTCGTCGGGGAGAACGCCGGCAAGCTGCAGTTCCCGTTCAAGCGCTACCAGATCCAGAAGGCCTGGCGTGGTGAACGCCCGCAGGAGGGCCGCTACCGCGAGTTCCTGCAGGCCGACATCGACGTGGTCAACCGGGACACCCTGCCGTTCCACTACGACACCGAGATGCCGCTGGTGGTCGGGGACGCCCTGGCCGGCCTGCCGATCCCGCGGATCCGCATCCAGGTCAACAACCGGAAGGTGTGCGAGGGCTTCTACCGCGGGCTGGGCCTGGCCGACACCGCCCAGGTGCTGCGCACGGTCGACAAGCTCGACAAGATCGGCCCGGCGAAGGTGGCCGAGCTGCTGATCGAGACGGCCGGCGCGACCCCGGCGCAGGCCGACGCGTGTCTCGAGCTCGCCGCGATCTCCGCCGAGGACGGGTCCTTCGTGGACGCGGTCCGCAAGCTCGGCGTGCGCGACCCGCTGCTCGACGAGGGCCTCGAGGAGCTGCTGCGGGTGGTCGAGACGGCTCGCGAGCACGCTCCCGGCCTGGTCGTGGCCGAGTTGAAGATCGCCCGCGGTCTCGACTACTACACCGGCACGGTCTACGAGACCCAGCTCGAGGGTTACGAGCGGTTCGGCTCGATCACCTCGGGCGGCCGCTACGACAACCTCGTCTCCACCGGCAAGGAGCGCTTCCCCGGCGTCGGCATCTCGATCGGCGTCTCCCGCATCCTGGGCCTGCTGTTCGGCCAGGACGCGCTGAAGATCTCCCGTTCGGTGCCGACCTGTGTGCTGGTCGCCGTGCCCAGCGAGGACCAGCGCACGGCCTGCGACCGGATCGCCGGGACGCTGCGCCGGCGCGGCATCCCGACCGAGGTCGCGCCGACCGCCGCCAAGTTCGGCAAGCAGATCCAGTACGCCGACCGGCGCGGCATCCCGTACGTCTGGTTCCCGGGCGAGCCGGACACCGTCAAGGACATTCGCTCGGGCGAGCAGGGCGAGGCGGTGGCCGCTGGGTGGGAGCCGCCCGCCGCCGATCTGCGCCCCGAGATCGTGGGCTGACGGGTTTACGCTCGGCTCGACGGGTACCCTTACCTACGGTGGCGTAAGTTACGCCACCGTAGGGAGTGATCGTCATGCCGCTGGATCAGACCGCCTTGCTCATCGAACTCGAGCCCGTCGTGGCGACCAACCTCGATCGGCACCTCTCGCTGGCCAAGGAGTGGTTCCCGCACGAATACGTGCCGTGGAGCGACGGTCGGACCTTCGACGGCCTCCTCGGTGGCGAACCGTGGCGTTCCGACGACTCCCAGCTGCCCGAGGTGGCCCGGACGGCGTTGATCGTCAACCTGCTCACCGAGGACAACCTGCCCTCGTACCATCACGAGATCGCCACGCTCTTCGGCCGCGACGGCGCCTGGGGCACCTGGGTGCACCGCTGGACCGCCGAGGAGGGCCGGCACGGCATCGCCCTGCGCGACTACCTCACGGTCAGCCGGGCCGTCGACCCGGCCGCCCTCGAGCGCGCCCGGATGTCGCACATGGAGGCCGGCTACACCAACGCCAACGACGAGATCCTGCACTCGATCGCGTACGTGGCCTTCCAGGAGCTCGCGACCCGCATCTCGCACCGCAACACCGGCAAGGCCACCGGCGACCCGATCGCCGAGCAGCTGCTGGCCCGGGTCGCCGCCGACGAGAACCTGCACATGGTCTTCTACCGCAACCTGCTGACCGCCGCGTTCGACCTCGACCCGAACCACGCCATGCGCGCGGTCACCGACGTGGTGTCGAACTTCGAGATGCCCGGCGCGAACATCGAGGGCTTCGGCCGCAAGGCGCTCTCGATCGCCCTGGCCGGCATTTACGACCTGCGCCTGCACCGCGACGAGGTCCTGCAGCCGGTGCTGCGCCAGTGGAACGTCTTCGGCCGTACCGACCTCGATGGTGACGGCGAGAAGGCCCGCGACGAACTCTCGGCCCACATGGACGACCTGGAGACGCAGGCGGCCCGCTTCGAGGAGAAGCGCGAGGCCCGCCGCCTTCGTCAAGAAGCAAAGCGCTGACGTACGCCTCCTGAAAAGGTTCACCGGCGCCCCGGCAACAACGGTGATTGACGGCTTATTCGGATTTGTTCCGTTTAACCTCAGAGGTGGCCGTTCTGAGGGGGCGTCGGGATGAGGATTCAGAGTCTGCGGCACCTACGCGGCCCGAACGTCTACCTCTCCCGTCCGGCCGTGGTCGCTCGGCTGGACCTCGAGAGGCTGACCGGGGTCGAGACCTCCGACGTCACCGGCTTCGCCGAGCGGCTGCTGCGAGCCCTGCCCGGGCTCGCCGAGCATCACTGCGCGGCGGGAGCGCCCGGCGGCTTCGTCAGCCGGCTGCGCGGCGGCACCTACTTCGGGCACGTCACCGAGCACGTCTGCCTCGAGATGTCCCAGGTGATCGGCCGCGACGTGAGCTTCGGCCGGACCGTGTCGGCCGGCACGCCCGGCTGCTACGACCTGATCCTCGAATGCCCGGTCGACGAGTCGCCCGCCTCCCCGGTTCCGCACGACCTCCTCTCGGCCGCGGTCGAGCTGGTGCTCGCGGTGGAACAGGGACGGACCGCGAAACTCGAGCTGACCGACCTCGCGGCCCGGGTCGAGCGGGCGGCCACCGGGCCCAGCACCCGGGCGATCATCGCCGCCGCCCGGCGCCGCGGCATCCCGGTCGAGCGCTACGACGACCTGAGCCTGCTGCGCCTGGGCTGGGGCACCCGGCGGCGGCTGGCCTGGGCGGCGATGACCGACCGGACCAGCGGCGTCGGCGTCGACATCGCCGGCGACAAGCAGGTCACCCGGCGGCTGTGCGCCGAGGCCGGCGTCCCGCTGCCCGAGGGTGGCCCGGCCCGCACGCTCGCCGACGCGCTGGCCTGGCTGGAACGCCTGGGCGGCCCGGTCGTCGTCAAACCCTGCCGGGGCCGGCAGGGCGAGAACGTCGCACTCCAGGTGCGTACGCCCGCCGAGGTCGAGCACGCGTTCGCCGCGGCCGGCGCCGACGTGATCGTGGAGCGGCAACTCGCCGGCCGTGACTACCGGGTGCTGGTGGTGGCGGGCGAGGTCGTGGCGGCCGCCGAGCGGATCCCCGCGCACGTCGTCGGGGACGGGCGCAGCACGATCGCCGAGCTGATCGCCCGGGTCAACGCCGACCCGCGCCGCGGCGTCGGGCACTCCAGGGTGCTCACCCGGGTCACGGCCGAGCCGCCGGCGCTCGAACGCCAGGGCTGCACGGTCGCGAGCGTGCCGCTCGTCGGTACGACCGTGTGGCTGGCCGACACCGGGAACCTCTCGACCGGCGCGACCAGCCACGACGTGACCGACCGGATGCATCCCGAGGTAACGGGGCTCTGCCTGCGGGTGGCCTCGCTGCTCGGGCTCGACATCGCCGGCATCGACCTGCGCCTGCCCGGCATCGCCGAACCGGTGCCGCCGGTCGCGAGCGGTGCCGAGGTCACCGCGGGCGTGATCGAGGTGAACGCCGTACCCGGGCTGCGAATGCATCTCGCGCCGGTGCGCGGGCGAACCCGCGACGTGGGGGACGCGATCGTGCAGGCCATGTTCCCGGGCGGCTCGGACGGGCGGATCCCGACGGTGGCGATTACCGGCACGAACGGCAAGACGACGGTGGCCCGGGTGGCCGCGCACCTGCTCACCGACGGTGGGCTGCGGGTGGGACTGACCACCACCGACGACGTACGCATCGACGGGCACGTCATCTACCGGGGGGACGCCACCGGGCCGCTGTCGGCGCAGATGGTCCTCGGCGATCCGGGCGTGCAGACGGCGGTGCTCGAGACGGCCCGGGGCGGGCTGATCCGGCGCGGGCTGGGCTTCGACTGGTCGGACGTGGGGGTGCTGACCAACATCACCGCCGACCACCTCGGCCAGGACGGACTCGACACGATCGATGACCTGGCCCACGTGAAGGCACTGGTGGCCGAGCGGGTGCGCGACGGCGGCACGCTCGTGCTGAACGCCGACGACCCGTGGGTGCGCAGCCTGGTGCTGCGGCCGCGGGTGCGCGCCGACCGCAAGCGGATCGTCTGGTTCTCCCTCGACGCCGGCCAGCCGGTCGTGGTCGAGCACCTGGCCAAGGGCGGGACGGCCTACCTGGTGGACGACGGGTGGATGGTGCAGGCGACCGGGGCCCGGCGGACGCCGCTGATGCGGGTGGTGGAGCTGCCCGGGGCGTACGGGGGAGCGGCACCGCACGTGGTGGCGAACATCCTCGCGGCGGTGGCGGCGGCCCGGGCACTCGGCGCGGCTCAGGAGACGGTCGGGCGGCGGTTGGCCGAGTTCGATCCGGCCGTCCAGAACGCGGGCCGGGGCACGCTGTTGCACCTGGGTGACGTGTCGATCTTCGTGGACTACGCCCACAACCCGGCGGCGCTGGCGGCGACGTTGCGTACGTTGCACCGCGTTTGGGGCCCGGACCGGTGCGTGGCGGCGCTGACCCTGCCCGGCGATCGGCGCGACGACCTGCTCGCGGCCTGCGCGCAGGTAGTCGCCG
>DASRYP010000526.1:0-2859 GCA_035687165.1 Actinoplanes sp.
CCGTGGCAGCGAGACCTGCGGCGCGGTCAGCGGAGCTGGAGGCCGGCCGCTTCGAGCGCCCCCTCGACCCGTACTCGCTCGATCTCGCGGTCGAGGCCGTCGAGCGGCCGCAGATTCTCGGCCACCCCGAGGCATTCGCAGGCCAGGCAGAGCCGCTCGTCATAGGCCCGCATCACCGCCGCCAGCCACCGCTCGGACTCGAGCGTCAGCCCACCCTGCCGTTGACGGTCGAGCCGTCGCAGGTCGCGGGCCAGCCACTCGATCGGCGGCAGGGCCAGCCGGGCCAGGAGCTCGGCCGGGTCGGCATCGCGGATCGTCCCGTCGAGGCGGGCCAGCGCGCGGGCCTGGGCGGGGCACTCCGCCAACGCACGGCGGCGGCGGAACTCGTCTCTCCGCAGGGCGACTGCCACCGCGTACGGGACAGTCAAGGGGAGCACGAGCGCCACCGTGAGCACAGCCATGTGCGCGAGGGCCACGAACTGAAGCTAATTCGAAACAGCCTTGATCCGGAACAACTTATATCTGCCAAATATCCGTCAGGCGGCAGAAGTCTCCGGGACTTTGGTGCGCGAAGCGTCAGAATCGACCTCCAACGTGAGTGGCGGGACCAGGGTGAGCCGGGGCCGGGGCCGCAGCGTCATCCGCAGGCGTTCCCCGCTGGTGCGCAGCTGCCAGATCAGCGCGACCAGCGCCGCGACGAAACAGATCACCCCGGCGCCCGAGATCGTCGAGGCCACCCCGAAGCGCTCGCCCCACCAGCCGGCCAGCGACGCCCCGATCGGCGTCGTGCCCAGGAAGACCAGCACGTAGAGCGCCATCACCCGGCCTCGGAACTCCGGGTCGACGCCCATCTGCACGCGGTGGTTCGCGGCCTGGGCCAGGTAGATCGAGAAGAAGCCGGTCGGTACCAGCACCAGCATCGCGACCACGAAGTTCGGGGCGAAGCCGACCGCGAACTCGAGCAGGCCGAACGCGAGCGCGGCGCCGATGACGCGGTGAATTCCGGGTCGGGCGCGGCGCGCGCTGCCCGCCAGGGCACCGCCGAGGGCGCCGCCGGCGAGGGCGGTGGTGAGCAGGCCGAACGAGGACGGGCCGGCGCCGAAGTTGATTTTCGCGAGCGCGGCGAGGGTGACCGGGAAGTTGAAGCCGATCATGCCGACCACGAACATCAGGGCGATCGGCAGCACCAGGTCGGGGCGTTTCCCGACGTAGCGCAGGCCGTCCGCGATCCGGGCGTCCTTCTTCGCCTGCCGCGCGGCGGGCCTCAGGTCGGCGGCGCCCATCCGGGTGTAGCTGAAGATCGGGGCGATCGCCAGGGCGGTCGCGATCAGAAAGACCGGGCCGGTGTCGAAGATCGCCAGGGCCACGCCGGCCAGAGCGGGTCCGGCGATGCGGGCGGTGTTGAAGGTGGCCGCCGAGAGCGCGAGCGCGTTCGGCAGCAGCGGCAGCTCGACCAGCTCGGAGACGAAGGCCTGCCGTACGGGGGTCTCGACAGCGTTCGCGATGCCGAGCAGTCCGGCGAAGAGGAAGACGTGCCACAGCTGTACGTGCCCGGAGGCGACCAGGATCGCGAAGGCGATCGCGGTGATCGCGAACGCGGCGTTCGCCATCACCAGCAGGCGGCGCTTGTCGAAGCGGTCGGCGAGCTTGCCGGCGTAGAGGGTGAGCAGCAGCACCGGTAGGAACTGCAGCGAGGCCACCGCCCCGAGGGCGCCGGGCGAGTTGCCCGACAGGTCGAGCACCAGCCAGTCCTGCGCGGTGAACATCATCCACACACCGACGAGCTTCACGAGCTGCCCGGTGGCGAAAAGTCGGTAGTTGCGAACCTGCAGGGACCGGAATGTCGTGCTCAGCACTGACCGCACTGCGGCTGCGCCTCCTGTTCGGTCGTACGCGTCATCGTCGTGTGACGAAGCGCCGCGTAGCCGAACCCCTCAGGCGCGCGCGAGCTTCTGCAGGATCGCCGAGGCCTGAGCCAGCGTCTCCCGTTCGCCCGGCGTGAGCGAGCCGAGCTGCGAGGCCAGCCACTCGTTGCGGGCCTTCTCGAACTGGGCGTGAACCGCCTGCCCGTGCTCGGTGGCGGACAGGATGACCTGCCGCCCGTCGGTCGGATGCGGGGTCCGAACGACCAGCCCGCGTTCCTCCAGCTTCCCGACGATCTTGGTCATCGTCGGGGGCTGGACGCGTTCGACGTCGGCGAGTTCCCGCGGGGTCAGTGCGCCGGCCAGCTGGAGACTGGTCAGCGCCGAAAGCTGGCTGAAGGTGAGATCACCGACCGGACGGGCCTGTCGGACCCGCCGGTTCAGCCGCTGAATCGCCTCGCGCAGGGTCTTGGCCAGCTCGTCGGCTGTGCCTCGATCCGCCACCACGGGCCACTCCATCACGATACTTAGCCTAACTAATGAGCATGGCTAACGACATGGGAAACGTGCATGACCTCGGTCACCGGTCACCGGATCCAGGCCTCGAGCGGGCCACGCAAGAAGTAGACGACGAAGAGCACCGCCACGCCATACAGGATGGGGTGAACCTCGCGCGCCTTGCCGGTCGCGGCCATGAGAACAACATACGAGATGACGCCCGCACCGATGCCGTTGGAGATCGAATAGGTGAACGGCATGAGCGTGATGGCCAGGAAGGCGGGCACCGCGATCGTGTAGTCGGACCAGTCGATCTGCCGGACCGCCGTCATCATCAGGAAGCCGACCACCACCAGCGCGGTCGACGCCGCCTCGAACGGCACGATCGTGACCAGCGGCGCGAGGAACATCGCGACCAGGAACAGCCCGCCGGTGACCAGGTTGGCCACCCCGGTCCGGGCACCCTCGGCCACCCCGGCCGCACTCTCGATGTAGGACG
>DASRYP010000527.1:0-5777 GCA_035687165.1 Actinoplanes sp.
TGACCGCGAAGCTCCATGCCCGCGGTGACGTCGCGGTCTTGGTTCCGGCGGCCGGCGCCGGCGTTCGGCTCGGCCCGGGTGGGCCCAAGGCTCTGCGCCTGCTCGCCGGCGAGCCGCTCCTCGTTCACGCGGTGCGCCGCGTGGCCGCCTCGCCCTCCGTCCGCCTCATCGTGGTCGCCGCTCCCGCGGCCGAGGTCAAGGCGGTGCGTGCACTTCTCGCTCCGGTTGCGCCCGTGACCGTGGTGGCCGGCGGGGCTGAGCGCCAGGAGTCCGTCGCCCGGGCCCTGGCCGTCGTGCCATCCGAGGTCGACATCGTGCTGGTTCACGACGCGGCCCGCGCGCTCACCCCGGTCGACGTGATCGAGGCGGTGGCGGCGGCCGTGCGTGCCGGGCACCCCGCGGTGATCCCGGTTCTGCCGGTGGTCGACACGATCAAAGAGGTCGGCTCCGACGACACCGTGCTGGGCACGGTCGACCGATCGGTGTTGCGCAGCGTGCAGACCCCGCAGGGCTTCCGGCACAGCGTGCTCGCGGCCGTGCACGCGGCGGCCTCGGATCCGCTGACCGACGACGCCGGCCTGGTCGAGAAGGCCGGACTCCCAGTGACGTGCGTCCCGGGCTCCGAGCTGGCCCTGAAGATCACCCGTCCGCTCGACCTGATCCTGGCCGAGGCCCTGCTGCACCAGAGTCGGTAACCTGGCCCGGTGATCAACCAGCGGGTCGGCCTCGGGACGGACGTGCACGCCTTCGAGTCGGGACGGCCCTGCTGGGTGGCGGGTTTGCTGTGGCCGGACGAGACCGGGCTGGCCGGGCACTCCGACGCTGATGTGGCGGCCCACGCGGCCTGCGATGCCCTGTTCGGAGCTTCCGGGCTGGGCGATCTGGGCAGCAACTTCGGCACCTCGCGGCCGGAGTGGGTGGGAGCGTCCGGGGTGGCGCTCCTGACCGCGGCGGCCAGGCTGGTGCGGGCCGCGGATTTCGAGATCGTCAACGTCTCGATCCAGGTGATCGGCAACCATCCCAAGATCGGCAAGCGGCGGGCCGAGGCCCAGGAGGTGCTCTCCGGCGCGGTCGGTGCGCCGGTGACTGTCTCGGGCACCACGACCGACGGGCTCGGGCTCACCGGGCGGGGCGAGGGCCTGGCCGCGATGGCGGTCGCGCTGGTCGCCGGCTCCTGAAACCGGCGCTTACCCGGCAACGCGAGATTGTGGGGTTGCGCCTACGCTCGGAGCGTGGCCGCGCCCCTGGAACCTGAGACCACGCCGGAAGAGTACCGGCAGCGTGCGCTCCTGCTTGCTGATCTCGGTCGGTACGACGAGGCGGCTCAGGAGATTGCGTCCGGGCTCGACGCGGCACCCGACGAACCCAGTCTGCTGGCCACGTTGGCTCGGGTCCACCTCGCGGCGGAGCAGCCGGGCGAAGCACTTCGGGCCGCCGAGCTGGCTGTCTCCGCCGCGCCCGAGGCGCTCACCGGGATGGTGGTGCGGGCGATGGCGCTCAGCGACAGTCAGCGCTACTCCGAAGCCGCTCGGGTCGCCTCCGACATCCTTCGCCAGTGGCCGGCCGACGCATATGCGCAGCGTACGGGGGCTGCCCTCCTGAGTGAGTCGCGCAACGGGCAGGAAGCCTTGAACGCCGCCTGGAACGCCGTCCGGGTCGCGCCCGCCGAGGCCGAGGCGCACCTCGTGCTGGCCGTCGTGGCCGCGCGGCTTCGGCTTTTCGACCTGGCCCAGCGGGCGTACGCGCAAGCTCTTGATCTTGATTCGGCGGTGGGGGAAGCGCAGCGCGACATGGGAATCGTGCGGTTCGAACGGCGCCGGTGGGCCAAGGCCCTCGAGGCGCTGGCGGACGAGGCCACCTTGCCGACGTCCGGTGCCGAGGGCGAATATCCGTCGCCGTTCCCGCGTCCCTACCCGGCGCCCGACCGGCCGGACCTTGAGGTGCCTCCGCAGAAAGGATCGGGCAGTTGGGTCGAGGAGCCCGCGATCAGCCGGCCCGTCGGACCGGTGCTGGATCACTCCGGGCCCTCGGCCGAGGCGGTGCGGCGGGGAGTGCTCTACGGGGTCAACGCGGCCCTGGTCGCCGGCGTCATGGCGGGTTTCATGATGCTCGCCAGCGAGGGGATCTCGCGGGTCTGGGCCGGGCTGATCGGGTTGCTGATCTTCATTGGTGTGGTCTTCGCGCTGAACCGGATGGTGCCTGAGCCGCTGGGCGTGGTCCTGCGGCGGTTGCGGCTGCACAACCGAGCGCTGGCGGGAGCTTCGTACCTGGGATTCGTCGCGCCGCTGCTGCTCTTCGTCTATGCCCTGATCGGCGGGATCGTTCCGCTGGTGGCGGCGGTGGTCCTGGCCGGGGTGGCCGAGTTGCTGATCCTCACCCGGCGGTGAACTGATCTCGGCCGTCGTCGAGACAGCGCCACCCGGGAGGGTGAGCGCCCGGGTGCCGGGGCGGTCGCGAGCGTCAGGCGGCTCTCGCCGGCAACGGGCGCTGAGCGACCAACGTCGCCCTCAGCTTGGCCTCGACGGTGGGCGTCGGGCCCAGGGCGTCCAGGGCCAGCAGGGCCGCGCCGATCACCGGCGGGACATCGGGCACGGAGATCTCCACCCGGGGCGACTGCCGCCGCGCACCGGCCGTGACCTGGTCGTGCAGCTGAGGGTGCTGCGCCTGCAGCACGCTTCCCCCCAGCACCAGTGCGTGCGGACGGTCCAGCAGGCCCAGCCGGGTGGCGGCCACCCGGTGCTGGGTGAGGACCTCGTCGGCCTGCCGGGTCACCAGGGCGCCGGCCACCTCGTCGCCGCCGGCCGCCACGGCGAAGAGAACCTGGGCCAACGTCGGAATCCGGGCGCGGTCGATCTCGCCCAGATGCAGGGCGATCGACACGGCCTCGACCGTGGGCCGGTCGAAGTGGGCAGCTACCGCGGCGCTCAGGGCCGTGGGTCGGCCGCGGCCGTCCTCGCCGCGGGCGGCCAGCCGCAGCGTGCAGTCGGCCAGATCGTGGCCGCCCCCCCAATCGCCGGAGATCGGTCCCAGGGCCACGAAGCGGGCCGTACGGCCGTCGGCCGAGCGACCCGCGCAGTTGGTGCCCGCGCCGCAGACGACGGTGACCGCGTCGGGCATCGAGGTGCCGGAACGCATCAGGGCGAAGCAGTCGTTGTCCACGATGGTCTGCCGGGCCCAACCCTCGGCCGCGATCGCGGTCTGCAACTGGCTGACCTCGGCCGGAAGGTCGGCGCCGGCCAGGTACGCCGCCACCGCCTCGACCGGGGTGCCGGGGAGCAGCCCGGCCGCCGCGCGGGCGGCGCGGATCAACTCGTCCAGGACGGTGATCGTGCCGTCCAGTCCGACGTTGTGCGGGGAGGACGTGCTGCCGCGGACGGAGGCGAGGACGTCGCCCTCGGAGGTTCCCAGGACGACGTCGGTCTTGGAGTTACCGCCGTCGATGGCCAGATAGAGCGCTCTCATCGGGCCCACGCGAGATGGGTGCGGCCGCTGGCGATGAGCCGGTCGGTGAGCTGCTCGGCCCGCTCGTGCTGCCCGATCAGGGGGTGGGCCAGCAGGGCCTGGTAGACGCGGTCGTGCCCACCGCGCAGTGCGGCGTCGAGCGCCAGCTCCTCGTAGCCCCACACGTGCGTGATCAAGCCGGACAGGTCCGGTGGCAGCGGGTTCGGGGAGAGCACCCGGGGGCCCTCGGTGCTGGCCCGGGCCGACACCTCGATGACCGCGTCGTCGGGGAGGAAGGGCAGCGTGCCCTCGTTGCGGACGTTGACCGAATGTACCGCTTTGTCGTCGTGGCCGTGCAGAGAGGCGATCAGGCCCACGGCGGCTTCCGAGTAGAAGGCACCGCCCCGTTCGGCGAGCAGGGCCGGCTTTTCCACCAGCGCGACGTCGCGGTACATCTCCAGCAGGGTGGCCTCGATCTCGGCCACCCGCTGGCCGCGGGTCTGAGCGCCGAGAGCCTCCCGCACGTGCCGGTCGTGGGCATAGAAGTAGGACAGGTAGTAGGACGGGACGTTGCCCAGGGTGCGCAGCACCTGCTCGGGCAGGTCGACCTCGGCCGCCAGCTCGGGGAGGTGCTTCTCCAGCAGCTCGGGCAGGCGGTTCACGCCGTCCACATAGGCCGCCCGCTCCCAGGTCAGGTGGTTGAGGCCGACGTGTTCCAGGGTGACCGCCGAGGGGGCCACGCCCAGGTGACCGGCGAAGCGGCGCTGGAAGCCGATCGCCACGTTGCAGAGGCCGACGGCGCGGTGGCCGGCGTCGAGCAGTGCGCGGGTGACGATCCCGACCGGGTTGGTGAAGTCGATGATCCACGCGCCAGGGCGGGCGCGGCGGCGGATGCGCTCGGCCACGTCGAGGATGACGGGGACCGTCCGCAGGGCCTTGGCCAGTCCGCCGGCGCCGGTCGTCTCCTGGCCCACGCAGCAGCAGTCGAGCGGGAACGTCTCGTCGGCGATGCGCGCCTGCTGACCGCCGACGCGCAACTGGATGACAGCCACGTCGGCGCCGGTGACGCCGGCGTCGAGGTCGGTGGTCCACCAGATCTTGGCGCGATGCCCGTAGTGCTTGAGGACGCGGGCGGAGAACGCGCCCACGACCTCCAAGCGTTCGGCTGCGGGGTCGATCAGCACCAGCTCGGTGACCATCGGCCCGAGCCGGGCGAAACCGTCGACCAGCTCGGGCGTATAGGTGGAGCCGCCGCCGACAACTGCGATTTTCACCCTTTGAATCCTGTCAGTGTGATGCCCTGGACGAAGGCCCGCTGGGCGAAGAAGAAGATGATGATGAGCGGGGCCATCGCCAGCACCGTTGCCGCCGTGACCAGGTTCCAATCCACGTGGTGGATACTGTGGAACGAGGCAAGTCCGAGCGAGAGCGTCCAGGAGTTCTCGTTCTCACTGGTGTAGACCAGCGGTCCGTAGTAGTCGTTCCAGCAGAAGAAGAACTGGAACAGGCCGGCCGCCGCGATGCCGGGGCGGGCCATCGGCAGCACGACCCGCAGCAGCGTCTGCCACTCGCCGTAACCGTCGACCCGGGCCGCGTCCAGATATTCGCTCGGGATCGTGAGCAGGAACTGGCGCAGCAGGAAGATGGTGAACGCGTCGCCGAAGAGCGCCGGAATGATCAGCGGCCAGAGCGAGCCGGTCAGACCCACGTTCGCCCACATCAGGTAGAGCGGCACGGTGACGACCTGCGGCGGCAGCATCATCATGCCGATCACGACCAGGAACAGCGCGTTGCCGCCGCGAAACTTCAACTTCGCCAGCGCGTACGCGGCGGGGACGCTGGAAAGAAGCACCAGGGCCGTCACCGAGACCGCGTAGATCAGCGTGTTGAGCAGGTAGTGCGGGAGCGGCGTCACCATAAAGATCCGGACGTAGTTCTCCGGATGCCACGAGTTGGGCCAGTAGTCGCTGGTCAGCGCCTGATCGCTGGTCATCAGCGAGAGCAGCACGAGATAGGCGACCGGCGTCACGAACATGACGGCGACCGCGATCGCGATGCTGTGTCGCGCGATCCAGGCGAGCCGGCGCTGGCGACGATAACGCTGGTCGGGCGCCGGCGCCGCCACGAGCAGGGGCGCGTCGATAAGGACGGTCATGATTCCTCTCCCGAGAAGGCTTTGGCCCGGCGCAGCAGGAACAGGGTGACCGCGAGCGCGACCACGAAGAGCCCGATGGCCAGCGCGTTCGCGTAGCCGAGCGCGTTGTAGCGGAAGCCGACGGTGTAGAGCCAGAGCGGATAGGTGAAGGTCGAGCCCTCGGGGAAGCCGAAGTTCGTCG
>DASRYP010000528.1:0-5918 GCA_035687165.1 Actinoplanes sp.
GCACGGTGCTGCACTCGTACCTGGTGCTCTGCCTGGTCGCCCGGCTCCTCGGGAGCAAGGTGGTGATCGAGTTCCATGAGGTGCAGGACACCGGGGAGGCGCGGCACCGGTGGGCGGAGCTCTACTGCCGCAAGCTGATCAAGCCGCTGCTGCGGGCGACCGACGGCGCTGTGGTGCATTCGCACTTCGACCGGGAGGCGCTGCGCGCGGCGTACGGTCTGCGGGACGTGCCGGACGAGATCGCGTTGCACGGGCCGTTCGACCACCACGCGGTGCCGGCCGCGTTACCTTCTTCCGCCGAACCTTCTTCCGCCGATCAGTGCCGGCTCCTCTTTTTCGGGACGATTCGCCCGTACAAGGGTCTGGAAGATCTGGTCGAGGCGTTCTCGCAGCTCCCGGCGCACTACACACTGACCGTGGTCGGGGAGACCTGGGAGGATTGCACGCTGCCGGCCGAGATGATCGCCGACTCGCCGGCCGCCGGGCGGATCACCTTCGTCAACCGCTATGTCGCCGACTCCGAGGTGGACGCCTTCTTCGCCGACGCCGATCTGGTGGTGCTCCCGTATCGGCGCAGCTCGGCCAGCGGGCCGCTGCACATCGCGATGAGCCACGGGCTGCCCGTCGTCATCACCGCGGTGGGAGGGCTGATCGAGGCGGCCAAGCCGTACGCGGGTACGACCTTCGCGCCCGCCGGATCGCCGTCCGCCCTGGCCCGCGCCATCGTCGCGGCGACCGGGAAAGCCGGAACGCGGCACACCGACCCCTCCTCGTGGGAGCAGTCGGTGGCCGCCTTCACCCGCCTCTTCACCCGGCTGGGCGTCGTACCCCGGGCCGATGCTCCCCCGATCGCGGGTCTCTCGGCCGTTGGTCGCCCGATCGGTCAGGAGACCGAGACCACCGCGTCGTCGAACCAGACCGTGCCGGTGTTGTCGCCCGACTTGAGGTGAACCTGCATGCTGGCCGAACCGGCCGGCGCGACCCCGTCGATCACCAGCTTGGTCCAGCCCGTGGTGCCCACCGGCAGGGACGCCGAGGAGGCGCCACCCAGCCACTTGTCGTTGGTGTCGAACCAGCTCAGCGCGATCTGCGTGGTGCCGGTGGCGGCGTTGCCTCGGGCCCACACCTCGCCGTGCCACTTCTGGGCCGCCTTCACCGGCTCGATCGGCGCGACCCGGTAGGAGGGCGAGCCCGCGGAGGTCTTGCCGGTGTTGGTCATACTGACCGACCACTTGCCGGTGCGGGACAGGCTCTGGGTCTTGACCGCGAGGCCCAGCTCCGGCATGAAGGCACGCCACGGCGTCTGACCGACGGCCGACTCGAAGCCCGGGTCCAGCACCGCCGAGGGTACGGCCCAGCCGGCCCAGCCGGCCTTCACCACCGCGGCGGCCGGCTTGGCGGTGCCGTCGGTGCGGTAGAGGCCGTAGCTGTACTGCCCGGGCAGGCGGGAGACGGTCGAGGTCGGGATCGCGCCCGGGACGAAGTCGTTCAGCGTCCAGGGAGCGACCGACCGCACGCCGGCGGCCTCGGCGCCCTCGAAGACCCGGGCCAGGTAGGCGGCCTGCTCACCCTCGGTGTTCTGCAGGGTGTTCAGGCCCGCCTCGCCGATCACCAACGGGGTCGGCGCGACCGTGGCCTGCGCGTTCTTGATGATCGCGAGCGCCCGCTCCGAGTTGCCGTAGAAGTGGTAGTCGTAGTAGTCGATCGGGGTGGCGGTCAGCGCGGCCTTGATCTTGGCCATCCCCGGTGCGCCGGTCGTGCCGTCGGCCGAGCAGGTGAGCGGCATGGTCGGGAACGCGGAACGCATCGCCGGGATCATCTTCCGGGCCCACACGACGGCGGCGGCGCTGCCCGCGTCGAACTCGTTCTGCAGCTCGACGGCGATCACGCGCTTGTCGTCCTTGTACGGCTTGAGGACGGCGGTCGCCCAGGAGACGCTGTTGGTGGTCTCCGCGTAGCCGTCCCACCAGTCGAAGAGCGTGAACTTGACGGTCAGGCCGCGGGCCGCCGCCATGCTGACGGCCGAGGCCAGCCGCGCCTGGTAGGTGCTCGACGGCGTAGGCCAGCCGAACGTGGTCGGAAAGACGATGATCCGGACGTTGTCGGCACCGAGCGCGTCGGCCTTGGCCAGGTCGGCGTCGATCTTGGCGGGGTCCCAGTTCGTCCACATCTTCGACCAGCCGGCGCCGGACGGGTAGTAGTTCAGCGACTTGGCGGTCTTCACCGCGGCGAGCCGGGAGGCCATCGTCGGCGCGGCGGCGGCCATCTTGACGGCGGCATTCTTGGCGGCGGCGGTGGCGGTGGTGGGTCCCGGGAGGGCAAGGCCCAGAAGCAGCGACGTGGCCAGGGTCGCGGCGCAGCGGCGAGGAGAGAACACGTCGGTCTTGCCCTTCTCGAGGAGTGTGAGTGGTTTCCGGAGCGGCCCTTCCAATCGGTCAGAGGGTTTGCCGGTTGCGAGATTGCTGATTGCATTGCCGTTGCGGCCCGGGTGCGGACATGGTGCAGCGGCCGGGCACCGAGATCGATGCCGGCCGCAGGACGGTCCGGGGTTATCCGGCGGGGTAGTGGCGCGGGGTGTAGACGAAGGTGGCGCCGTCGTTACGCGTGACTGCCCGGGTCTGCGACGAGCCGACGATCAGCAGGCAGCGCATGTCGATGGCGGCCGGGTCGAGCTCGGCCAGGGTCGTGACCCGCACGCTCTCGGCGGGCCCGCCGACGTCCCGGCCGACGACCACCGGGGTCTCGCCGTCGCGGTGCTCGAGCAGCAGGTCCTTGGCGGTGACGAGCTGCTGGCGGCGGGACTTCGAGGCCGGGTTGTAGATCGCGATCACCAGGTCGGCGGCTGCGGCGGCGGCGAGCCGTCCGGCGATCACGTCCCACGGCTTGAGCCGGTCGGAGAGCGAGATGACACAGAAATCGTGACCCAGCGGAGCACCGGCCCGGCTCGCCACCGCCTGGGCGGCGGTGAGCCCCGGAACGACCCGGACGGCCACGTCCTTCCACTGCGGGTCCTCACTCACCTCGAGCACGGCCGCCGCCATCGCGAACACCCCCGGATCCCCGGACGACACCACGGCGACCCGCCGCCCCCGCTTGGCGAGATCGAGCGCGAACGCGGCCCGCTCGGCCTCGACGCGGTTGTCCGACGGGTGCGTGCGCTGGTGCTTTCCGGTGGCGACTCGCGCGAGATAGGGCTCGTACCCGATCAGGTCATCGGCCTGCGCCAGCACTGCCCGCGCCTCGGGAGTCAGCCAGCCCGGGTCCCCCGGCCCGAGCCCGACGACCGTGACACTCCCGACGCCGGTCGCGGCCCGCTCGGCCACAGTGGCTGCCTGTGGGGATGCGCCGGCGGCCGCTCTCGTTCCTTCCGCTTTCGTTCCTTCCGCTTTCGTTTCCGCCGCTGTCGTTTCCGTGGCGAAGGCGGTTGCGGCGGGGCTGGGCAGTAGGGCCAGCGAGAAATACGGAACGGAGCCGGAGTCGACCTCGGCCAACGGGGCCTGGCGTTCACGATCGGTGGTGGCGCGTTCGACATACCAGGCGTCGTCGAGGCGGCCGGACCGGGCCAGAGCCTCGCGGACGCCGTCGAAGGTGCGCCCCAGTTTCATGACGGCGGCCGAGTCGGTGGCGGCCAGGCGGGCGGCCAGCTCGGCCGGCGGCAGCGTGCCGGGGAGCACGGTCAGCACCTCGTCGCGCTCCATCAGCGGGCGGCCGAGCACGGCCGAGGCGGCGCTCACCGACGTGACGCCCGGGACGACCTCGGTGCGATAACGGTGGGCCAGCCGCTTGTGCATGTGCATGTAGGAGCCGTAGAAGAACGGGTCGCCCTCGGCCAGCACCACCACGTCGCGCCCGGCGTCGAGATGCGCGGCGAGCCGTCCCGCGGCCTCGGCGTAGAACTCGTCGATCGCGCCCTGGTAACCGCCCGGGTGGTCGGTGTCCTCAGTGGTCACCGGATAGATGAGCGGTTCCTCGATCTGGCTGTCCCGCAGGTGACCGGCGGCGATCGCACGAGCGTTGCTCCGCCCGTGCCGGGCCGCGTGATAGGCCACCACGTCGGCCGACTCGATCAGACGCGCGGCCTTGACCGTGATCAGCTCGGGGTCGCCTGGTCCGACGCCGACCCCGTAAAGCCTTCCGAGGCCGCGGCTTTCCGCCGGCAACGCTGACGTCATCGTGTCTCCGAGGGCTCGTACGGGCGGGGGAGAGGTCTCGGCCACGTCACTCCGCTTCGGAGGCCAAGGCGTTGACGGCGGCGGCGGTGATGGCGCTCCCGCCGCGACGGCCTCGGACGATCAGATGGTCCAGGTCGGTGGCGGCCAGAGCGTCCTTGGACTCGGCGGCGCCGATGAAGCCCACCGGGATACCGAGCACGGCGGCGGGGCGGGGAGCGCCGGCGGCGATCATCTCGAGAAGGCGGAACAAGGCGGTGGGAGCGTTGCCGATCGCCACCACCGCGCCTTCCAGGTGGTCGAGCCACAGGTCGAGAGCGGCGGCGCTGCGAGTGGTGGCCAGCTTCTCGGCGAGCGCGGGCACGGCCGGAGCGCGCAGGGTGCAGACGACCTCGTTGCCGGCGGGCAGGCGCTTGCGGGTGATGCCGGCGGCGACCATCTCGGCGTCGCAGAGGACGGGGGCACCGGCCAGCAAGGCTTTGCGGGCCACGACCGCCACCTGCGGGCTGTAGGCCAGGTCGCGCACCAGATCGACCATGCCACAGGCGTGGATCATGCGGACCGCGACCCTGGCCACCTCGGCGGGCAGCCCGCTCAGGTCGGCCTCGGCCCTGATCGTCGCGAAGGAGCGCCGGTAGATCTCGGCGCCGTCCCTTTCGTAGTCCACCCTCCCGTTATCCACCCTCCCGTTATCCACCTTCTCGTCATCCATCAATTCCTCCTCGCGGCGGCGACCGCGTGGGCCGTGTCGCCGGTGAACGTCTCCCCGGTCGGCTGCCGGGTCACGGCGTAACCGGTGGGGGTGGCCTCGGCCCGCACGTGCGGCCCGGACGGGCTGCCGCACCCGCGGGCGCAGCCGATCCAATGGACGGGCAGGCCGCCCGCAGGGGTGCTGGCGTCATCGGCGTCGGCCCGCACGTCGGCCAGGGACTTCGCGCAGCCGGGACGGCCGGCGCAGGCGGTGACACCCGACCAGCGGGACGTCGGCTCGACCGGGAGACCGGCGTCGGCCAGCGCGTGCGCCCAGCGGCGGGCGGCCTCGGGGGTCAGGCTGGGGACGACGACGCCTCGCCAGGGGGTGACGACCAGGCGGCGGGCGGTGGTGAGCAGGTGCAAGGCCGCACCGCCGAGCCGGCCCAGCGGGACGAGCGCGCCGACGGCCACCAACCCGTCGGGCTGGTGCAGGATCCCGATTGTCGGGGCGGTTCTCGCGGGCTCGACGGCGGAGTCGCTGACCGTAAAGACGGCGGAGTCGCTGACCGTAAAGAGGCCGAGAGTGGCCGCCGTGCGGGCGGCGACTCGGGCCGGGCCGTCGGTCAGCTCATGCAGACGCCAGGCAGGGGTGGCCGCACGCTCGGTAAGGAACGCGTGGGCGCCGGCCAGGAGAGCGGCGACCGCACGGCCGGGCGGAACGCGCAGGCCGGCGTCGTGGCCGGCGAAGAGGATGGCGAAAGCATCGCCGGTCGGGACGGCGGAGAGGTCGGCGGCCAGCGGGACGTCACCGAGCGCGAAGAGGAAACGGCCGGGCAGGGCGGCCAGTTCGGCATCGGCGCACAGGGCGCGGTCGAGCTCCTCGATCAGACCGTGGAAGGTCGCCGACTCCATCGGCGGCGCGGCGATGTTGCGGACGGTCTCGTGGGTTTCCGAAGGCAGCAGGCCGGCGGCGGAGAGCCGGGCCGCGAGGACCTCGGGGTCCGCCTCTCGCAACGCTCTGAGCTGGATGTTTGCCCGGGACGTCAGGTCCAGGTG
>DASRYP010000529.1:0-3043 GCA_035687165.1 Actinoplanes sp.
CGTCGTTGATCGTTACGACTCGCGAATAGACGACAAGGCTCGCAGTGACATCCGTGACAACAATCTTGAATGTCTCTTCGTACTCGTAAAGTGTGTCCTGGGTCGTCGCGACCGTGAAGGCCAGCGGCAGCACCGCGTCCACGAACGTCGTCACCGAGGGCTGGGAGACGTCGGTGTTGGTGGCAACCGTCGCCGGATAGGGTCCGTTGTCGACCAGAACGTCGACACGATAGTTGCTGGTCGTGGGGCCGCTGCCGTCGACGAGTTGGAGGCTGAGCGTGCCCCCCTCGGCCACGGTCGCGGTCGCCGGCGACAGGGTGATGTCGTTCGGCGCAGGGACGGCGGACGCCGGCGAGGCGTAGAAGAGCGCCGGCGCCAGGCCGATTATCACCGCGATCGCGGTCGACAGGGCCGTTCGGCCGGCCTTGGGGCCCGGCAGCGTGAACGGAACCGAGCCGCTCTTGGCCGCATGGGCTTCTGAATAGCGCATGAGTTTCCTTCTCCTTCGGCGGCTGGGCTGCCTCCGTCGGTGGAGGTCCCTGGCTTTGCGTCTCCGCCTTGCGACGGGTTTGCCTGTTCGGGAACCGCACCGGTGGGCGGCTGGGAGACCGGCAAGAGCCGGCCCGAGCGGCGCGAAGCCGAGAAAACTTCGGCTCTTGAGGTGGCGCCTTCCGTAATGTAACCGGCCTATCGCCTCGTTACTGGCGGAACGCTTTTTTCGGGTTAAATCGACCTTACGAGAGCAACGGACCCTCCCAGGAGGGACGGAGCAGCACGTCTTCAGCGCTAGGCGGGTGAACACCCGAACGATTCGGCGGAGCCGGACCACGGCACGCAGCAGCCGGGCGCTCATTACCACGTGAGACCTCTGCACCGCGTGAATTGGCTCCGCCGTCACGCTGGAGACACCGGATCGTCGCCTACGACTGGTGCCGTGAGTGCCGACCAATGCATCCACACATATTGGAGTGCGCATTCATGAATGCTCTGCGTTCCCGTCGTGGCCGCCTCGCCCTGGCGCTGGTGGCGACCACGGCCGTCGCGGTGCCCTCGGCCGCTCTGGCCGGTGAGGCGCACCAGGACAACACGTACGCCGCCAAGCAGGCCATCAAGGGCGGGCCGGCCCGCAACGTCATCCTGCTGATCGGCGACGGCATGGGCGACAGCGAGATCACCATCGCCCGCAACTACCAGGTCGGCGCGGCCGGCCGGCTGGCGATGGACAAGCTCCCGCTGACCGGCGCCTACACCACCTACGCCGTGCAGAAGGCCAACCCGGCGCTGCCCGATTACGTGACCGACTCCGCCGCCTCCGGGACGGGCTGGGCCACCGGCCACAAGACCTACAACGGTGCGATCTCGGTGCTGCCGAGCGGCCAGGCCGTGCCGACGATCCTCGAGCAGGCCAAGGCGGCCGGCTACCGTACCGGCGACGTCAGCACCGCCGAGCTGCAGGACGCCACCCCGGCCGTGCTCGGCTCGCACGTCGTCAACCGGGACTGCAAGGGTCCGGACGCGATGGCCACCTGCGCGGTCAACGACAAGCTCAACGGCGGCGCCGGCTCGATCGCCGAGCAGCTTGTGCAGACCCGCCCCGACGTGCTCCTGGGCGGCGGCAAGCAGTACTTCGACCAGACCGTGAAGGCCGGGAAGTACCAGGGTCGGACGGTCGTCCAGCAGGCTCAGGCGAACGGCTACCAGGTCGTCACCGATGCGACCGGGCTGTCCGCCGCCCGCGGTGACAAGCCGATCCTGGGTGCCTTCGCCAAGAACAACATGGATCTGGAGTGGGTGGGCCCGGCCCCGACCCGCACCGGCACCGCCCCGTCGAAGTGCGCGGTCAACACCGCCCGTACGGCCTCGCAGCCGCACCTCGTCGACATGGCGAGCAAGGCCATCGACGTGCTGGACAAGCAGACCCGGCACAGTCGCAAGGGCTTCTTCCTGCAGATCGAGGGCGCCTCGATCGACAAGCAGGACCACGCGGCCAACCCGTGCGGCCAGATCGGCGAGACGGTCGCGTTCGACGCGGCGGTCAAGAAGGTTCTCGAATACCAGAAGTCACACCCGGACACCCTGGTCGTCGTGACCGCCGACCACGGCCACACCAGCCAGATCGTCGAGGCGGCGACCCTGGGCTACACCGCCACCCTGGTCACGCACGACAACGCGAACCTGACGATCAGCTACGCGACCAGCGAGATCACCGGTTCGCAGCAGCACACCGGCACCGAGGTGCGGATCGCGGCCGGCGGCCCGCAGGCGGCCAACGTGCTCGGCGTGACCAACCAGACCGATCTGTTCTTCACGATGCGGCGGGCGCTGGGTCTTCGCTGACCAGTCGCAACGCCGGGGCCGGTATCGGTCCACCGCTTGCCGTGCCGCCGGCTCCAGGGCCGGCGGCACGTTCGCGTTCGCTCGGGAGTCAGCGGCTGGCCACCGATCGGTGGACAGTCACTCCCACTTGAACTTGCGGGCGGCCGCCGTCACGAAGACGATCGCCCAGGCGCCCAGGCTGAGCCAGATCACCGTCGGCACCGAATCGCCGTGCGAGAGGGTGGCCCGCAGAGCCTCGGCGTGGGCGGCCAGCGGCAGCAGGAACCAGCCGACCGGGCCCAGGTCGGGGGCGGCGAACATGATCCCACCGGCGGCCAGCATCAACACGTAGATCAGGGTCGCCGCGCCCGTCGTCGCCTCGGGCCGCAGCAGGCTGGCCATGAGAAGAGCCAGACCGCTGTACGCCGCGGTGGCGAGCACAGTGACCCCCAGCGCGGGCAGGATCGCGTCGAGGTGCGGGTGCCAGCCGACGGCGAACCCGACGGCGGCCAGGACCACGAGCTGCACGACGATCAGGCCCAGCACGGCCGCGGTCTTCGCGAAGAGCAGGCCGGGACGGGTGAGCGGGGAGGCGCCGAGCCGCTTCAGTACGCCGTACCCGCGCTCGTAGCCGGTGGTGATCGCCTGGCCGGTGAAGGCGGTCGACATCACGGTCAGGGCCAGAACGCCGGGAACCACGAACGCGAGCCGATCGTCGCCGGGCACA
>DASRYP010000530.1:0-2674 GCA_035687165.1 Actinoplanes sp.
TCGTGGGCACGTCGTAGAAGTGGATGTGCGTTCGTGTCCGGCTGCTCGATCTTGGCCAGCGCCTTGAGTCGCTGCCGGGCGAAGCGCTCGGCGAGCAGCGGAAGAAAGTTGGGAATGGTCGCCCGGCCGGCGAACTCCTTGTATGACGAGTGCAGGAACCGGTCGATCGTCTCCTTCCCGAACGTTGACTCGAAAATGACGTGAGCGGTGCTGGTCATGCCGCCCGGGGCTCGAGGGTGACCTGGTAGCCGAGGCGTTCGAGTTGGGCGATGGCTCGGCGGCGGCGGTGGTCGGGGTTGTCGCGGTTGAGGAAGTAGTCGCCGCCGAGGTCGTGGTAGGGGGTTCTGGTGGCCAGCACGTGCCAGGCGGCGACGAGCAGGCAGTGCGCGACGGCGGTTTGGGCGCGCTTGCCGCCGCGGCGGGCGGCGACACGGCGGAACAGGGCATTGGCGTAGGACTGTCGGGTGCGGATCGCGCCCATCGCGGCAGTGCCGAGCGCGGCCTTGAGCCAGCGGTCGCCGGGGCGGGTGTGGCTGGGTTTGCTCTTGCCGCCGGTCTTGTTGTTGCCGGGGCAGGCGCCGGCCCAGGAGGCGAGGTGGGCGGCGGTCGGGAAGCGGCTCATGTCCGTCCCGATCTCGGCGAGGATCACTTCCGCGGTGCGGGTGTCGACACCAGGCAGGGAGCCCAGCAGCTCAACCTCGGTCCGATAGGGCTCGATTTCGGTATCGATGCGCGTGGTGAGCTCGGCGACCCTGCGGCTGATCGTGTCGATGTGGTCGCAGATCATGCGGGCAAGGAAGGCGTGGTGGTCATCGAAGCGGCCGACCAGAGCCTCGGCCAGGGCCGGGATCTTCTTCCGCAGCCGGCCCATGGCCAGCTCGGCGAGCACCTTCGGGTCGCGCTCACCGGCGATCAACGCGTCGAGCATGGCCCTGCCGGACTTGCCGAAGATGTCGGTGGCCACCACGGACAGCTTGACCCCGGCATCCTCGAGTAGCTTCTCCATGCGCTGCTTCTCGCGGGTCCGTTCGGCCAGCAGGATGGCCCGCCGGCGGGTGAGGTCACGCAGCCGACGGATCGGTGGCGGCGGCACGAAGCTGGGCCGGACCAGGCCGAGGGCGACCAGGTCACAGATCCACTCCGCGTCGGTCATGTCGGTCTTGCGGCCGGGGACCGCGCGCATGTGTCGGGCGTTGAGCAGCCAGCAGTCGAAGCGCTGCTCCAGCAGGTAGAACACCGGCCGCCAGTAGTCGGATGTGGATTCCATGCCGATCCGGGCGATGTGGTGCTCGGCCAGCCAGTCCCGCAACACCAGCAGATCGGCGGTCATCGTGGTGAACTTGCGCTTGATCACCCGCCAGCCGCCGTCAGGACCGGGAATCCGGACACAGGCCACCAGCGAGGCCTTCGCGATGTCCAGTCCCGCCGAGCGCTGCACCACCGTGTCGATGGCCATCGATCTGACCTCCCGCTCGCTCATGCCGATCCGAGACGGCGGCCGGCCGAGGTGGGAGCGAATCGATTCAAAGAGTTTGACTCACGTGCTCGAAGCAACAATCCAGGGCGCCCGCCCCAGCTCCCGCGTCCGGTTCCGTACGGGCTCACAGCACCAAGTTCGGGATGCGACGTCTACCTGGCCGACCACCGCACCCATTTTCACGCCTCCAGGGCGGTCGGTACGAGCGCGTGGGTTCCGTGGAACTTCGGTGGCGGCCCGATGATCATCAGGCGGCGGTGACGGTGTCAGTATGACCGGTGGCACCGACAGGTTCGGTGACCTTCTCGAGCGTGTCGCGCAGCGACCGCAAATGCATGTGCCCGTTGACGCGACGGAACTGCTTGCCGGCCTCGACCATCCCCGCGGCGCACCAGCGCAGCGCCATCTGCCCGTCGCGCCAGTTCTTGACGTTGCTCGCGTGCGTGCGGCAGATCGAGATCATGCTCTCCACGGCGTTGGTCGAGCGGAGGGTGCGCGCGAGTGTGGGCGGGATGTTCAGGCGCAGCACGGTGAGGGTCTCGGCCATGCCTTCGCGCAGGCTTGCTGCGGCGCCGGGGTGGGTGCGGTCGAGCTCGGCGGCCAGCGCGCACAGCTCGGCCTCGGCGGCCAGCGCCGAGTCGGCGTGATACGCCCGCCGCATCCGGGAGGCGACCGTGGATCGCAGCCTCTCCGGCAGGTGATCTTCGACATTTCTGATCTTGTGGAGTTGGCAGCGGCCGATCATCGGCCGGTCGAACACATCGAGCACCGCGCGACGCAGCGCCTTGGACCCGTCGAGCACCGCCAGGATCGGGCGGGTGACGTCCAGCCCGCGCTCGCGCAGCCCGACGATCAGCTCGGTGACCAGGGTGGCGTTCTCTGTCGAGCCCTCGACCAGCGCCAACGGGTGCTTGGCGCCGTCGATGTCGATCCCGAGAGCGACCACACAGGTGTGCTCACCGAAGTGCACCCCGTCGACCATGAACGCCACGAGATCCAGGCCGGACAGGTCCGCGGCGAGCAGCTCGGCCAGCGCGGTCTGGGTCTGGGCGACGAACCGGCGCGACACCGCCGAGCGCGAGGTGCTCGTCGCGGCCTGCTCGGTGCGCGCCCCGACCGGCTCCAGCCCGACCCGGTAGTGACGGGTGGACAGACCGGCCAGCATCCGATCCAGCGCCATCCGCCCCAGGACCTCGG
>DASRYP010000531.1:0-11365 GCA_035687165.1 Actinoplanes sp.
CGCGATCGAGCCGCTCGGCCCCCGCGTGCACGCCCTGTGGATCCAGCTCCCGGCCTCGTTCGGCCCGGCCGACCTGCCCGCTCTGTCGGCGTTCCTGCGCCGGCTGCCCGCCGACCACCGCTACGCCGTCGAGGTGCGTCATCAGGCCTTCGCCGACGACCCGCACGCCCTGGAACGCCTGCTCGGCGACGTCGGCGCCGAACGGGTCCCGTTCGACACGAGCGTGCTGTTCGCGAGCCCGCCGACCAGCGACGCCGAGCGGGACGCGTGGTCGAAGAAACCCCGTCTTCCGGTACGCCCCCAGGCCCTCACCGACCATCCCATCGTCCGCTACCTGGGCCGCGACGATCCGGCCCGGACCGTCGCGGGCTGGCAGCGCTGGCTGCCCGTGGTCGCCGGCTGGCTGCGCGAGGGCCGCTCCCCGACGGTCTTCGTCCACACCCCCGACAACGTGGACGCGCCCGCCCTGGCCCGCCGCTTCCACGCCGAGGTGGCCGCCCTCGTCCCCGACCTGGAGGCCCTGCCCGCGCCGGTGCCGCTCACCCTGTTCTGACCCGGCGGCCCGCTCGGGGACGTCCGCCCGGGAAACGACCAGACAATCCGATAACCTCGAAATTCGCGGTCGACCGGAGCCAGCCACAACTTGAATATGCCGAATGACATGCCGAACCCGACCGCGCGACATCCCACAACGCGACCACGACGTCGGCCAACTCCGGCTCGTCCTCGATGAACGTCACGTAGGACGAGGTCGCTCCCTTTGACCGAACCGGCCACACCGAGGCCGGAAAATCCCGCAACTCGGCAGCCAACGAGGCCGCCAACCCCTCCCGACCGACGACCGCGCCAGCAGGCCCGTGCAGCGCACGACCGGCCGTGTCGCGCGCCCCGTCACCGGCACGGCCAGATGCTTCCGTCACGAAGGCCAGCCTGCCAGCACCCCACGGAAGTAGATAGTCGGGTGAGTGAAAATCGCCGAGCTGGTTGAGCCAGGGCGCCCCGGTGATCACCAGGCGTCGCTGGCCGTTGTCGCGGCGACGACCGGTGAGATCCGCGTGGCCGAGCGATGACCACGAGCGGGGCATATGCCTCGGCCATCAAGAACGTCGAGTTAGGCTCAGTCCATGATCCGGGCCGTAGCGTTCGATGTCGGTGAGTGCCTTGTTAATGAGACCCGGGAGTACGGGACCTGGGCCGACTGGCTCGGAGTGCCGCGGCACACCTTCTCCGCGATGTTCGGCGCGGTCATTGCGCAGGGTCGCGACTATCGCGAGACGTTCCAGGCGTTCCGGCCGGGCTTCGACTTGGCAGAGGAACGAAAAGTCGTGCTGCGGCAGGTAAACCCGAGTGGTTTGGCGAGGACGATCTCTACGCTGACGTCAGACCAGCTCTGAGCGAGCTGCGGAAGGCTGGCTTCTGGGTCGGCATCGCGGGCAATCAGACCGTTCGTGTCGGCGGGATTCTGCGGTCGCTAGATCTGCCGGCCGACCTGATCGCGACCTCGGACGACTGGGGCGTATCCAAGCCGGATATAGGCTTTTTCGAGCGTTGGCCAAGCAGATGCCTACAGCCGGACGAGACTTTGTACGTCGGCGACAGGCTCGACAACGACATCCGGCCTGCAGTTCTCGCAGGTTTCAAGACCGCGCTGATCCGGCGAGGACCGTGGGCGACCATCCAGCAGCATGACCCTGATTCCGAGCGGCTGCCGACCCTGCGGATCGACTCGCTGGCCGAACTGCCCGATCGAATCGCCGCTCTTAACGTTGCAGAGCGCTGAGGGTCGTTCGCCAACTGTAGAGCCGGTCGTCGACCTCTCGGACGAAGTCAGCGTCCGCCCAGGGCTGCAGAGTGTGCCGCACCTCGCGGATGCGTTCCATGCCGGTGGCATACCAAGTAATGGCCAGTTGGTCGAGGGCCTCATGGAGACGCGCGCAGGCGGAATCGGGTTTGTCCTGGGCGACCTCGACTGCGGCCAGGTCAGCGAGAATGACCGTGCGTTGTTGCCCTCGTCAGCGAGCAGGCCGGTGAGCGCAGTGGTGAGCGTGTCCCGGGCTTGGGCATAACGGCGGGCCTTCAATTGTGTGTTGCCTTTGAAGGCACCGAGCCGTGCTGGGGAGAACCAGGTGAACCATTCCGGCGCGTGGCGATCCGAAGTGGCGGCAAGGAGTTCCTCGGCGTGGGCGATCGCGCGTAGTGCCTCGTTCGGGTGCCCGCAGATGGTCTCGCATTCCGCTTCGACTGCGTCGAGCCAGGCGAGAAAGTCAGCAGAGGCGCTTCCCCGGCGTGCATAGGTGCGAGCCGCTCGGAGGCGTTCGGCGGCTTCGGGCCGGCGCTGCGCCCAGCCAGGGATGAAAGCAGCGTGGGCGAGGATCGCGGCGCCGAGCAGCGAGTCGTCGGCCTCGCCTGCGGCTTGCAGGGCGCGGGCGAAGGTGGCGTCGGCCTGATCAGGCTTGCGGAGGTCGAAGAACTCGATGCGGCCCGCGAGGAGGAGCGACTCGGCCAGCGCCGTAGCTAGCAGACGGCGAGCAACGCCGTTCGTCTCGGAGAGAAGGTTTTTTGGAGTAGTGGCACACGATGGCCGATCGCTCCTGGCCGAGCCGCGTTCTCTGCCCAACCGGCAGTCGGGGCCAGGTCGCTACGGAGTACGACCCTTTTCGCCGACGGGCCCACGATCGGTGATGGCCGCTTCGGCGACGTCGGCGGCCGAGCCGGGGACGCTGATGAGCGCGGGTGACGACGGCTGGATCGCACCCAGCAACGGCGCCTACGACCACACAGTAGTTGGGGTAGTGACCGGTGCCGGCGAGTTCCGGCCCGGTTCGATTCTGGGCGCCGGCCGGGAGGAACAGGCACAACCGATCGCGATGATTGGGCGAGTGCAGTGCAAGGCCGACGCGTCTTTCGGCGCGATCTAGATCGGTGACCTACTCACTACTTCGCCCACTATCGGGCACGCGATGAAGGTGCCCGACCCCACGCAGGCCTTCGGTGCGGTCAGCGGCGAGTGACCCAACTCCTGACTGCGTCCTGGCGCGAGTAAGCCGACCCTCAGCAAGCCCTCAGAGACTCCCGGGCCGGAACCGAGGCCTGCCTGGTGACTGACGTCAGGATGTCCCCTGACCGCACCGCGGCCGTGGAGAGCAGCGACGCCGTGATCCCGTGCGTGTGCTCGGTTCCTCCTTGCAGATAGACCCCCGCCGACATCTTCGAGTCCGTACGGATCCGGTAGTCACGCGCGACCAGCGCCCGCCCGAACTCGTCCCGCTCGCAGCGATCGGCCACCGCGCCCAGCAGCGGGAACGGGTCCACCGGCGAATATCCCGTGGCGCAGATCAGCACGTCCGCGTCGAGTGTGGTCGATTCGCCGGTGCTGAGCGTCTCGATCTCCACCGACACCCGGTCGCTCTCCTGGACCGCCCCCGCCAGCCGGGACATGTTGATGAGCTTCAGCCGGCTGTTCCCCGCCACCCGCTCGCGGTAGACCCGCTTGTAGAGGTCGTCGATCAGGTCGCTGTCGACCACCGAGTAGTTCGTGTTGCTGTGATAGTTCATCAGCATCGTCTTCACCTCGGACGACGCCTCGAAGAAGTCGTCCACCGCCGCCGGGTCGAAGATGCGGTTGGCGAAGGAGCTGTCGTCCGCCGGGCTGTAGCCGTACCTCGAGAACACCCCGCACACCTCGGCCGTCGGGAACCTCTCGTGCAGGAACGCCGTGATCTCCGCCGCGCTCTGTCCCGCCCCCACCACCACGAACCTGTCCGCCTTTTCCACCTGGCCGATCTTGGTCAGCAGGTCACGGCTGTGCCAGATGCGTTCGCCCAGGTCCACCCCCGACGGCGTCAGCGGCCGCAGTCCGGTCGCCACCACCAGGTTGCGCGCCCGGTAGGTGCGCACCACCCCTTCCGTGCGTACCTGCACGTCGAACGCCTCGACCACGCCGTCGTGGAGCACCGGCACGACCTCGGTCACCTCGTGGCCGTACCGGACCAGGTCGTGAACTTTGGCGGCCGCCCACTCGAGGTAGTCGTGGAACTCGACGCGCAGCGGGAAGAAGGTTTTGTGGTTGATGAAGTCGATCAGCCGGTCGCGGTCCTTGAGGTAGCACAGGAAGCTGAACTCGCTCGCCGGGTTGCGCAACGTGACCAGGTCTTTGAGGAACGACACCTGCATCGTCGCGTCCGCCAGCAGCATGCCCCGGTGCCAGCCGAAGGTCGCCTGGCGTTCGAGGAACGTGGCCGTGACCGGGGTCGCGGCGGTGTCATTGTGCTCCTGGACGGCGATGGCCAGAGCCAGATTGGACGGACCGAAACCCACTCCCACCAGGTCGTAGACCGGGATTTCGCGCTGCGGGGCGGTCGGTGACATCGGCAGTCCTCATCGTCGGTACCGACGTGTCGGCACGGGGCGGATCGGTGTCGGCCGCCCCTCGGAGAACGGCGGAAGCTAGGTTAGACTAACCTAACTTTTGCCCGGGTCGATGAGCGAATTCCCAGGCGAGTTCGAGGTTCGGGAGGCGTTGTGCGGGTTGTCATGTTCGGGTATCAGACGTGGGGTCATCGGACCCTGCGGGCGCTGCTCGACTCGGAGCACGAGGTCCCCCTGGTCGTGACCCACCCGAAGAGCGACCACGCGTACGAGCGCGTCTGGAGTGACTCGGTGGCCGACCTCGCCGCCGAGCACGGCATTCCGGTCGAGACCCGGGAGCGGCCCGACGACGACCTGCTCGTGCCGCTCAAGGAGGCCGCACCGGACGTCATCGTGGCCACCAACTGGCGTACGTGGATCCCGCCGCAGGTCTTCGAGCTGCCCCGGCTGGGCACGCTGAACGTGCACGACTCGCTGCTGCCGAAGTACGCGGGCTTCTCGCCGCTGATCTGGGCGCTGATCAACGGCGAGAAGGAGGTCGGCGTGACCGCGCACATGATGGACAGCGAGCTCGACGCCGGCGACGTCGTGCTGCAGCGCTCGGTCCCGGTCGGTCCGCGCGACACGACGGCCGATCTGTTCCACAAGACGCTCGAGCTGTTCGGCCCGATCACCCTCGACGGGCTCGCGCTGATCGAGTCGGGGCGCACCGAGTGGACCCCGCAGGACCGTTCGCAGGCCAGCTTCTTCCACAAGCGGTCGGACGAGGACAACCGGATCGACTGGACGTGGACCGCCGAGGATCTGGACCGCCTGGTCCGGGCCCAGTGCGACCCCTACCCGAACGCTTACACCTACCACAAGGGACAGCGGCTGCGCATCGCGTCGGCCCGGGTCTCCCAGGGCGTCTACGGCGGCACGCCCGGCCGGGTCTTCTACCGCGAGGACGACGCCGTCGTGATCGTCGCGGGCGCCGAGGCCCGCCGCGGGACCAGCCACGGCCTGGCCGTCGAGCGGGTCCGTCTCGACGACGGCACCGAGCTCGGCGCCACCGAGTACTTCCGCACCATGGGCGGATATCTCACCCGCCACCCCTGACGGCCGCGTTTCGACGCCCAGGCCGGGGGCGGGCGCCCCCGGCCGGCATCCTCCTGACCGGGAGTCGACTTCATGCAGAACCCCACCAGTGGCGGACCCCTGACCGTCGCGCCGGCCACGCTGCCCGACGTCTTCGCGACCGTCGTGCGCCGGGACCCGGACGCGGTGGCCGTGGTCTTCGAGGACACCGAGGTCAGCTACGCGAAGCTGGACGAGCGGGCCAACCGTCTCGCCCACGCCCTGATCGCCCGGGGCGTCGGCCCCGAGCGAGTGGTGGGCCTGGCGGTCCCGCGTTCGATCGACATGATCGTGGCCGAACTGGCCGTGCTCAAGGCCGGCGGCGCGTACCTGCCGCTCGATCCGGACGACCCGGCCGAGCGGCTCGCCTACCTGGTCGGCGACGCCCGGCCGGTCTGCCTGGTGACCACGGCGGCCCTGCGGGATCGGTTTCCGGCCGGGCCCCGGCTGCTGCTCGACGACCCGTTCGTCCAGGCGCAGCCGGCCACCGACCCGGGCCGTCCGGGCCTCAAGGTCGAGAGCGCCGCGTACGTCATCTACACCTCCGGTTCGACCGGCCGGCCCAAGGGTGTGCTGCTGACCCACACCGGCGTCGCGAAGCTGATGTCGACGCAGTTCGCACGGTTCGGGCTGACCTCCGACGTGCGGGTGCTGCAGTTCGCCTCGCCCAGTTTCGACGTCGCGTTCTGGGACCTGTGCCTGGCACTGCTCTCCGGCGGCCGCCTCGTCGTCGTGCCCGCGGACCGGCGGGTGGCCGGGCCGGCCTTGACCGAATACGCGATGAAGCACCGCACCAACTTCATGATCCTGCCGCCCACGCTGCTGGCCGCCCTGCCCGCCGAGTGTGAGCTGCCGCCGGGCATCCTGCTGGCCGGCACCGAGCGGGTCTCGCCCGAGCTCGTCGCCCGCTGGGCCCGCGACCGGCGCATGTTCAACGCGTACGGCCCGACCGAGGTGACCGTGAACTCCACACTGGGCGAGTGTGACCCGGACGGGATCGACGGCTCGTCGGTCCCGATCGGACGGCCCGACCCGGCGACCGACGCCTACCTGCTGGACGACGCGCTGCGACCGGTCCCGCCCGGCGTCCCCGGCGAGCTCTACCTGGCCGGGCCTGGCCTGGCTCGCTGCTACGTCAACCGGCCCGACCTGACCGCCGAACGGTTCCTGGCCGACCCGTACGGTCCGCCCGGGCGCCGCATGTACCGGACCGGCGACCTGGCCGCCCGGCGCGAGGACGGCCGCATCGACTTCCTCGGCCGCGTCGACGACCAGGTGAAGGTCCGCGGCTACCGGATCGAGCTGGGCGAGATCGAATCGGTGCTGGCCCGTCACCCCGGCGTCGACCAGGTCGCCGTCGTGGTCCGGGAGGAGCGGCTGGCCGTGTACGTCGTCCCGGCCGAGGCCGCCCCGGCGGAGCAGGTCGCCGTGACCTGGGACGGCTCCTCGCTGGTCAAGGCGCTGCGCCTGCACGCCGAGTCGTGGCTGCCGGCGTACCTGGTCCCGACCGGTTTCGTACTGCTCGCCGAGCTGCCCGTCCTGACCAGCGGCAAGCTCGACCGGGCCGCGCTGCCCGCCCCCGACTTCGCCGTCCTGGCCACCGGCACCGCCCCGCGGAACGCGCGCGAGCAGGTGCTTCGCGACCTGTACGCGGACGTGCTCGGCGTGCCCGGCGTGGGCATCGACGACGACTTCTTCAGCCTCGGCGGGGACAGCATCGTCTCCATCCAGTTCGTGCTGCGCGCCCGCGCGGCCGGCCTGGTCTGCACGTCCCGTCAGGTTTTCGAGCTGCGCACGGTGGCCGCGCTGGCCGAGGCCGTCACCGACCTGGACAGTGGCCCACGCGATCGGCCCGACGACGGCACCGGCGACATCCCGTTCACCCCGATCCTGCACTGGCTGGTCGAGACCGGCGGCGCGATCGAGGCGTTCAGCCAGTCGATCGTGCTGACCACCCCGGCCGGGGCCACGTCGGAGGACCTGCGGGCGGCACTCCGGCTGCTGGCCGACAAGCACGACCTGCTGCGCTCCCGTCTGGTGCGCGACGAGGGTTTGCTGCGGGTCGGGCCGCGTGGCGAACTCCCGGACTGGCTGACGGTCGCCACCGGCACGTCGGTCGAGGACGAGGAGCAGGCTGCGGCCGGGCGCCTGGACCCGGCGAACGGCGTGATGGCGCAGGCGGTGTGGTTCGAGGGTTCCCGGCGGCTGCTTCTCGTGCTGCACCACAGCATCGTGGACGGCGTGTCGTGGCGCGTCCTGCCGGCCGACCTCGCCACCGCGTACTCGAAGAAATCGCTCGAACGTACGGGCACGTCGTTCCGCCGCTGGGCGCTCGACCTACGGGCGGCCGCTCGGCGGCCGGAGCGGGTAGCCGAGGCTGCCCTCTGGCGCGGCATCCTGACCGGGCCCGACCCGGCGCTGTCGGCCCGCCCGCTGCGCCCGGTCGACGACCTCGCGACCGTGGTCCGGCACACCGCACGCCTGCCCGCCGCTGTCACCGAACCCGTCCTCACCACCGTGCCCGCCGCGTTCCACGCCGGCGTCAACGACGTCCTGCTGACCGCTCTCGCCCTGGCCGTCGCGGACTGGCGGCCGAGCGACGAGCCGTCGGTGCTCATCGCGCTGGAGGGCCACGGCCGCGAGGAGCAGATCGTGGCCAACTCCGATCTCAGCTCGGCACTCGGCTGGTTCACCAGCGTCTTCCCGGTGCGGATCGATCCCGGCGACGCCGACCGGGCCGACGCTCTCGCGGGCGGACCGGCCGCGGGCCTCGCGCTCAAACGGGTCAAGGAGCAACTCCGCGCGATCCCGGACCACGGCATCGGGTACGGCCTGCTGCGCTACCTCAACCCGGAGACCGCACGGTCCCTGGAAAGGCTGGCCACGCCGCAGATCAGCTTCAACTACCTCGGCCGGTTCACCACGCGGGACGGGCCGTTCGCGCCGGTCGCCGGGCACGGCATCCTGGCCGGCGGTTTCGACGTCGGCATGCCGGTCGCGCCCTACACCCTCGAGATCAACGCGTACGTCCAGGAGTCCGCCGCCGGTCCGGAACTCGGCGTCACCTGGGCCTACCCGCGCGACCTGATCGACGACGCCGCGGTCGCCGCGCTCGCCGCCGGGTGGTTCGCCGCGCTCGAGGCCCTCGTCGCGCACGCCCGCGGACCGGCCGCCGGCGGTCTCACCCCGTCCGACCTGACCCTGGCGATCGGCCAGGACGAGATCGACGAGTTCGAAACCGAATGGGAGCTTCCGTGACCGCCACCTCCGGGCTGGCCGACGTCCTGCCGCTCACCGCGCTGCAGGAGGGCCTGCTCTTCCACACCCAGCTCGCCGCGGACGGCCCCGACGTCTACACCGGGCAGTTCACCCTCGACCTGCGCGGCCCGCTCGACGCCGACCGGCTGCGCGCTGCGGGGCAGGCCCTGCTCGACCGGCGTCCCAACCTGAGGGTCGCGTTCCGCCGCCGCAAGAACGGTCAGGCGGCCGCGCTCGTGCCCCGGCACCTGCCGCTGCCCTGGGCCGAGCTGGACCTGACCGAGGGTGAGCTGGCCGCGTTCCTGGACGACGATCTGGGCCGGCGCTTCGACCCGGCGCGGGCGCCGCTGTTGCGGATGACCCTCGTCCGGGTCGGGCCGGACCAGCACCGGCTGGTCCTCACCCATCACCACCTGCTGCTGGACGGCTGGTCGATGCCGTTGCTGCTGGACGAGCTGATCGCCCTCTACCGCGGCGACGAGCTGCCGGATCCCGCCGATTTCCGCTCCTATCTGGCCTGGTGCGCGAAGCAGGACCGCCCGGCCGCCGAGACCGCCTGGCGCGAGGCGCTGGCCGGGCTGGAGGGCCCGACGCTGGTCGCCGGGCAGCCGCCGGCCCGCGCGGTCGTACCGGACCGGATCCTGCGCGACCTGCCGGCCGATCTCACCGCCCGGGTGATCGCGCTGGGCCGGGCCCGGGGGTTCACGCTGAACACGCTCGTGCAGGGGGCGTGGGGGATCGTGGCGGGCGCGTTGAGCGGCCGCGACGACGTGGTGGTCGGGGCCACGGTCGCCGGGCGGCCCCCCGACCTGCCCGGTGCCGACACGATGATCGGGCTGTTCATCAACACCGTCCCCGTACGGATCCGGCTCGATCCCGGCCTGGCTGCGGCGGACCTGCTGCGTCGCCTGCAGGACGGCCAGGCCCGGGTCATGGAGCACCAGCACCTCGGGCTCGCGGAGATCCAGCGGCTGGGCGGGCACGGCGAGCTGTTCGACACGTTGACCGTGTTCGAGAACTACCCGCTCGGCGGGTCGTTGCCCGCCGCGGGTGATCTGCGGGTGGCCGGGGCCGAGGTCCGCGACTGCGCCCACTACCCGCTGACCCTGACCGCGCGTCCGGGCGAGCGACTGCACCTCGATCTCGAATACCGCGGCGACCTCTTCGACGAGGCGGCCGCGGGGACGCTGCTCGACCGCCTGACCACGGTGCTGACCGCGATCTGCGCCGCGCCGGACGCGCCCCTGGCGACGATCGGCGTGCTCGGGGCGGACGAGCGCGAGACGATCCTGCGCGGCTGGAACGAAGCCGCCGCGCCCGGCCCGGAAAGCCCGCCGTCCAGCACCATCAGCGGAGTTCTGCATGATCTGGCCGAGCGCACGCCCGCCGCGGTTGCCCTGGTCACGAGCGGTGGCGAGTGGACGTTCGCAGGACTCGAAGCCTGGGCGGCCGGGCTGGCCGGCGCGTTGCGCGAGCGGGGGGTGGGCCGGGGGGATCGGGTCGCCCTGGCCCTGCCCCGGGCGCTGACCGTGCCGGCGATCTTCGGGGTGCTGCGCGCGGGGGCGGCCTACCTGCCGCTCGACCCGGAACAGCCCGCGGAGCGCGTCGCCGGGCTGCTGGCCGACGCGACGCCCGCGCTGCTGCTGACCGCGGGCGACGACCCGGTTCCGGGCTGGGTCGGCGAGCGGCTCGTGGTGCGTGCGGACGTGCCGGACTGCGCGAAGCCGGTGGAGCACGAGGCGAGCGGGCCGGACGATCCGGCGTACGTCATCTTCACCTCGGGGTCGACCGGACGGCCGAAGGGCGTCGTGGTGCCGCATCGCGGCATTGTGAACCTGCTCGGCACCCACCGAGGGCACCTCATGGGTGGGCCGCGGCGGCGGGTGGCGCACGCGGCTTCGTTCACCTTCGACGGTTCGTGGGAACCGATGCTGTGGATGCTGGCCGGGCACACCCTGGACGTCCTCGACGACGACGTCTACCGGGACGCGGCCGCGCTGGTTCGGCACCTGCGGTCGTGGCGGGTCGATGTGCTCGACGTGACGCCGACCTATCTGCGCGAGTTGATCCCGGCTGGGGTGCTCGACGCGGGGTTGAGTGTGCTGCTGGTCGGCGGTGAGGCGGTCGATCCGCTGTTGTGGGCGCAGGTCTGTGCTGTTCCGGGTTTGACCTGTTACGACCTGTACGGGCCGACTGAGGCGTCGGTGGACGCGTATGGCTGGGACGGGCCGTCCCGGACGCCGTATCGGCTCGCGAACGTCCGGACGTATCTGCTGGACGCGGCGCTGCGACCGGTGCCGCCGGGGGTGCTGGGCGAGCTGTACGTCGCGGGGGCGGGGCTCGCGCTCGGCTACCTCGATCGGGCCGGGCTGACGGCGGAACGCTTCCTGGCCGACTCGTTCGGGCCGGCGGGCAGCCGGATGTATCGCACGGGCGATCTGGCGCGGTGGACCGCCGACGGAACGCTGGAGTTCGCGGGCCGGGCCGACGGTCAGGTGAAGATTCGTGGGTTCCGGGTCGAGTTGGGGGAGATCGAGGCGGCGTTGGGTGGGCAGTCCGTGGTGGTGGTTCGTGACGGTCGCCTGGTCGCTTATGTGGTGGGGGAGCCGCGGGATGTGCGGGG